>NZ_JBFEFH010000059.1:0-2958 GCF_040717455.1 Tautonia sp. JC769 | reverse complement strand
TGGGACCTCCACCCCGACGACCCGACCGCCGCCCCCGGCCTCGACCTCGTCTCCCAGGCCGTCGCCTCCCTCCGCGACCGCCTCGACTCCTTCCTCAACGCCCGAGACGACCGCGCCCAGCTCGACGCCTCCCTCGGCCTCGACGCCGACGACCCGCCCGCCCTCCGGCTCCTCGAACGCTACGCCTCCGACGCCCGCCGCCAGTTCTCCCGCTGCCTCAACGAGTTACGCCGCCTCCAGTCCCTCGTCCCCGTCGCCCCGGCCTCCTCCTCCGCCCCCTCATCCCGGCCTCCCGGCCCCCGCCCCGACCGCTCTCGCCGCGAGCATCCCTCCTCCTCCGCCGCCTCCCCTCCCCCAGCCCCCTCCGAGCCTCCCGCCCCCGCTCCCACCTCCCCGCCCTCCCCTGCGCGAAACGAACCCATCCCCCGACCCTCTCCGCCCGCCCGTCCCTCGCTCCGCACCGTCCTCCCCGGCCCTTCCGCCCCCCTGAACCGCCGCGCCCGCCGCGCCCAGGCCGCCGCCGCCCGCCGCTCCTGACTCAAGTCGAGGCGTGCTTGGGCCAACGTTCGAGCCCACTTTTACTTATGGACAGAATTGAAAAAGAATCTTGACAGGTGCATAGTGCGACAATCTAATGCACGCAATGAGTCCCTACTGTCGGAACTCATGACTATGCATGGCAAATCCAGGAGCTTGTCACCATGATCCGTTTTGGAATTGCTCTCTCTCTCTCTCTCTGTTGGGCGTCATGACGATTGTTCCAACACTCGCTCAGTCTCCAGGGGATCCTGATCCGCCCGGACAGAGTTGCACGGCTTCGGCAAATTTTCTCAATGTGCCATTGGGTGGGCTGACCGGCTCCAAAGTCGAATATCTTGCGAATCGAAATGAAACCGCGCTGAGTCTTGCAAGTTCAATCAGGCTGAACTGTATGGCTGATGACGTTCAGGTATTTGAATGTAAGTTTTGCCGTGAATACATCTGGTGGCATTTGCCGCCAGGTGAAAATCAGGTCGATGTTGACACATGGAATGGTGAAAGTACTGCCCCATGTGACGAGAACGCCGCGCAGCCGAAGACCTTCAACTTCGAACGTCAGGAACAAGGAAATCTCGTTGGACATCATTATGTCCAATTTTTCGTGTACGAGGGGCCATGCGAAAAGCCTTATGGTCAGCAGCTTTTCGATCAAACAAAATTAATTGGTTCAATCCAGTGATTTGGAACGTGACTCGCTAAGCGGCGGTTTTTCCAAGTTAGAATTCAATAATTCCAGAAGCGAGGCTCAGCACATGCCTTGGAAGATGCCGGTTCGATTCGTATTGTTTTTCTCTCTCGGAATCGTGGTGACAGTGGGCAGTTTTGCCTACAGTCCCAGAACCTCGGGAAAGGAGGGGCTGGCCCCGGAGGACGCCTCATCGCGCGACCTGACCCTACGCGATGCCAACCCCTTGCCGGTCCCGGACGATTTTCATAGCGGGGTGACCGCCGGTTACGGAGGGGTGACGGGGACGGGCCCCATGCTCGTCACAAGCATGTTCCCGGGGCAGGTCGCCCTGGTCGGCAAGCGACAGTATCGGATGCCCGCCGATGCGGAGATCCGAGGCTACGCGGAACTCTATCCAGGGCGGGCCGGGTGTTGTGGCGATGGCGAGAAGCCCGAGCCAATCGCAAGCTATCGCACCAAGGGACAGTTCGTGCCGTCCATGCAACTCGTCAACGACGTCGTTCCCATCGGTTTCGACGCGTCTCCTGGGATCTATTTCGTTCGCTTCGGCGTCGAGGTCAAGTTCAAGGACGAATGGAAGTCGATGGCCAGCGCCTCGGCCGACATCATCGTTGAGTAACGGCGTGCTCGACCCTTGCCCGCTGATCACTCATCCTCCGATTCGCTCCGATCGCCGGGGTCGACCCGACCCCGGCCACCCTCTAAAATTTCTATTAAATTGTTAGTTCATGTCTATAAATCTCATGCTTTTATTCCTTTCTTGTTCCATCCGTGGCTCAAAAACCTTCCCCCTTCCAGATCCGATGCAACCTCCCCTTCAGCCCTTTCCCCGTCTCATTCCTCGCCCCGATCGGCCTCGACTCGAACCGTAGCCCCGCCCCGTTGAGCGCCGGCTCCAGGTCCTCGGTCGCCACCCGGTACGGGCCGGAGATCAGGGCCACCCCGTCCGGCGCGAGCATCGCCCGCAGCACCCCCACCACCAGCGGGATCAAGGGGCGTTCATACAGCACATCCGCCCCCAGGATCACCGGGTACGACGCCTCGGGCAGGTTCCGCCAGTCGAGCAGGGCCGTCTCGACCCGCCCCGGGCCGAACCCGTTGGCCCTGCCGCTCTGCTGGACGAACCGCAACGGCGCCCGGTCGTAATCGGTGAACACCACCCGATCGATCCCCGACGCCAGGCCGACCAGGCCGGACAGCCCCAGCCCGCATCCCAGCTCCAGCGCCTCGACCCCGCTGCCCCACCCTTCGGCCGCGACCGCCTCGGCCAGCAGGAACGCCCCGGGCCAGAGGAAGGCCCAGTACGGCATGTAATCATCCCTCGCGTTCCAGGCCAGCACCCTCGGGTCGTCCAGCAACCGCTCCGGCTCCGCCGGCCGCGCCAGCCGGATCGTCCTCCCCGCAATCTCCACCGTCGACACCGTCTCTGGCCCCTCGTATCGGGAATCCGGCTCGAACTCACCCACGCGATCCGCTCCTGCCACCCTTGCGGTTTCCCATGCACATCGCTGCCAACCGCCCTCGCCCCTCAGTCTAGCCGAAACCGATCATCTGCGGGTGTGAGTAGGAGTCGTACCGCTTCCGGTCGAACTCGGTGGGATCCGGGTGCCCCGGGTTCCGCACCGCGGACCCCGGGCCTGGAGGGCGGCAGGCCCATGCGACTCCGCCCGGGGTCCGCGGCGCGGAACCCGGGGCACCCGCCGAAACACCGTGAACCCACCGATTCAGAC
>NZ_JBFEFH010000058.1:0-3069 GCF_040717455.1 Tautonia sp. JC769 | reverse complement strand
GCAAGAGATGTTGCGTCCGAATGTTCGACCCGTTCGGAGCGTGTCGCATGGCCGAGGGCCACGAGACGACGATTCGGGTCGTCCGGAGGTCCGGGTGAGGGAGGCTCTGTGTTGGGCCACGCCGACCCGGGTGTGTCTCCGACGCGTCGCAGCGGTATGTGCTGCGAGGCGGCGAGGACGGGTCGGGGTGGTCAAGCCGCTTGGCTCTTAGGACCGGTCGGCTGCGACGGTCGCCCGCCGTGCACTCCCGGCCTATCAACCTGGTGGTCTTCCAGGAGCCTTCGCACCGAATTGGTGCCGGAAACCTGGTCTTGAGGCCGGCTTCGCGCTTAGATGCCTTCAGCGCTTATCCGTTCCCGACCTGGCTACCCGGCGGTGCCGTGAGCACGACAGCCGGTACACCAGAGGTCGGTCCTCCCCAATCCTCTCGTACTAGGGGAGACTCCTCTCAAGTTTCCTCCGCCCGCGGCAGATAGGGACCGACCTGTCTCACGACGGTCTGAACCCAGCTCGCGTACCGCTTTCATCGGCGAACAGCCGAACCCTTGGGACCTTCTCCAGCCCCAGGATGCGATGAGCCGACATCGAGGTGCCAAACCTCCCCGCCGCTATGGACGCTCGGGGGAGATCAGCCTGTTATCCCCGGAGTACCTTTTATCCGTTGAGCGACGGCCTTTCCATCCAGCACCGCCGGATCACTAACGCCGACTTTCGTCCCAGCTCGACTGATAGGTCTCGCTGTCAGGCCCCCTTGTACGTTTGCGCTCGCGTTGCCCGATGGCCGACCGGGCCGAGGGGACCATGGCGCTCCTCCGTTACGCTTTGGGAGGAGACCGCCCCAGTCAAACTGCCCGATGAGCAGTGTCCCGATTGTGGTGCAACCGGTGAGGACAGTCGACGATCCAGGCTGGTATTTCACCGGTGGCTCGACCCGGGCTGGCGCCCGGGCTTCGCAGCCTCCCAGCTATGCTACACAGGATCGACGGCTGGCCAGTGCCAACCTGCAGTAAAGGTTCACGGGGTCTTTCCGTCTAGCCGCGGGTACGTGGTATCTTCACCACGACTTCAGTTTCACCGGGTCCCTCGTGGAGACAGTGCTCCGGTCGTTACGCCATTCATGCAGGTCGGAACTTACCCGACAAGGAACTTCGCTACCTTAGGACCGTCATAGTTACGGCCGCCGTTTATCGGGGCTTTGGTCGGCAGCGTCGGCTTGCGCCTGACCGCCTCCCTTAACCTACCGACACCGAGCAGGCGTCAGACTCTATACGTCCTCTTGCGAGTTGGCAGAGTCCTGTGTTTTTGGTAAACAGTCGCCGGAGCCGATTCTCTGCGGCCGGCTCGCGCCGGCGCCCCTTCTACCGAAGGTACGGGGCTATTTTGCCGAGTTCCTTCACGAGGGTTCTCCCGAACGCCTTCGGATACTCGCCTGGCACACCTGTGTCGGTTTGCGGTACGGGCCGGGGGATTGTCCGGACAGGGCTTTTCGCGGCTGCCACGCGGGGGACTTCCGGACTAGGCCGTCGTCCTTGCGGAACGGGGGTAACTAGCACCCCGATCCCCGTGATGGCAGCGTCACCTGCCTTCAACCGCACCCCCGGGTGCCGGAATATTCACCGGCTGCCCATCGACTACGCCGTTCGGCCTCGTCTTAGGTCCCGACTAACCCTGGGCGGATTGCCCTTCCCCAGGAACCCTTGTGCTTTCGGCGGGCCGGCTTCTCACCGGCCTTGTCGTTACTCGTTCCGGCATACGCACTCGACGGCGCTCCACCACCCGTTGCCCGTGTGGCTTCGACGCGGCCGTCGACGCTCTCCTACCATTGGAATTGCTTCCAATCCGCGACTGCGGCGCGACGCTTGAGTCCCCGTCATTTTCGGCGCGGGACGGCTCGACCGGTGAGCTGTTACGCACTTTTGAAATGGTGGCTGCTTCTAAGCCAACATCCCGGCTGTCACCGCGGTCCCACTTCCTTTGCCACTGAGCGTCGTCTTGGGGGCCTTGGTCGGCGGTCTGGGCTGTTTCCCTCTCGAGCGCGGAGATTCTCCCCCGCGTTCTGACTCCCGGGATAAAACAGGCGGTATTCGGAGTTGGGTTCCGGTGGGTACCCGGGGAGGGCCCCAGCCGGATTCCGTCGCTCTACCCCCGCCTGCGAATTCCCCGAGGCTGGCCCTCGAGCCATTTCGGAGAGAACGAGCTATCTCCAGGTTTGATGAGACTTTCACTCCTCCCCACAGGTCATCCCCTGATTTTTCAACATCAGTGGGTTCGGTCCTCCACGACCTGTTACGGTCGCTTCAACCTGCCCATGGGTAGATCACCTGGTTTCGCGTCTTTGGCACCCGACAATCGCCCTGTTCAGACTCGCTTTCGCTGGGGCTCCCCCCCTGAAGGGGTTAACCGGCCGGATACCAAAACTCGCCGGATCATTATGCAAAAGGCACGCGGTCAGGCGGAGCACATGGCTCGTCGCCCTCCCACCGCTTGTAGGCACGGGGTTTCAGGTTCAGTGTCCTCCCCTTGTCGGGGTTCTTCCCACCATTCGGTCGCCCTACTGGGTTCACTATCGGTCGTCGCCCGGTACTTAGCCTTGCGGGATGGTCCCCGCCGATTCAGGCCGGGTTTCACGTGCCCGACCCTACTCGGGTACCACTCTTCAGAGGACAGAATCCGTCACCTACGGGACTTTCACCCTCTCCGGTGGGCCGTTCCAGGCCGCTTCGACTGAACCCTGTCTTTATCACTCTGTCGGACCGAAATCCTATCGAGTGGCCCCACGACCCCGATCGGTGTCCCGATCGGTTTAGGCTCGATCCCCGTTCGCTCGCCGCTACTGAGGGAGTCGCGGTTGCTTTCCGTTCCTCCAGGTACTGAGATGTTTCAGTTCCCTGGGTTGCTGTGGGGACCTCGGGATCGACGGGCGTTCGGCCCCTCCCCCGAGCTTATCGCAGCCTGCCACGCCCACATTGCCGGCGACGCCTAGGCATCCCCCCCGTGCCCTTCGGGGCTTGACCACGCCGACCCGGCCTCGACGCCCGCTCGACCGGACCCGAAGGCCCGGCCGCCCGT
>NZ_JBFEFH010000057.1:0-3375 GCF_040717455.1 Tautonia sp. JC769 | reverse complement strand
GTGTCTGATTCCGCTGCCTTGACGCGTCTGCCGGGGGCTGGGACGCTGGTTCGATTGCCCCGCCGGCCCGAGGCGGGTGCCGCCGGAACGAGCGATCCGAACCGAGGACCCGACCGTCATGACCGTGCCCGAGCCCGAGCCGTCCCCCGCGAAGCCCGACGACCTGGCCGCCCTGGCCGACCTGGCCGAGTCGTACCGGACGATGCGATCCGAGATCGCCAAGGTGATTATCGGTCAGGATGAGGTGGTCGAGCAGTTGCTCATCAGCCTGTTCGCGAAGGGGCACGTGCTGCTCGTGGGCGTGCCGGGGCTGGCCAAGACCTTGCTCGTGGGGACGGTGGCGCAGATCCTCCACCTGAGCTTCCGCCGGATCCAGTTCACGCCGGACATGATGCCCTCGGACATCACCGGGACGGACATCCTCCAGGACGACCCCGAGACCGGCCGCCGCCGCTTCGTGTTCATCCGGGGGCCGTTGTTCGCCAACGTCGTGCTGGCCGACGAGGTGAACCGGACGCCGCCGAAGACGCAGGCCGCCCTGCTCGAAGCGATGCAGGAGCGGCACGTCTCGGCCGGCGGGCAGACGTTCGACCTGCCCGATCCCTTCTTCGTCCTGGCCACGCAGAACCCGATCGAGCAGGAAGGGACGTATCCCTTGCCCGAGGCCCAGCTCGACCGCTTCATGCTGAATGTCCGCGTGCCGTATCCGACGCCCGACGAGGAGCTGGAGATCCTCCGCCGCACGACCGGGGAGCCCAGCCCCGCCCCCGAGGCCTTCCTGACGGCCGAGACGATCCTGGCCCTTCAGCGCCTGGTGCGGCGGGTGCCGGTGCCCGATCACGTCTTCCGCTACGCCCGCGACCTCGTCCGGGCGAGCCGTCCCGACCAGGCGGAGGCCACGGCCTTCGTCCGCACGAACGTCTCGTGGGGGGCCGGGCCGAGGGCCGGGCAGGCTCTCATCCTCTGCGCCAAGGCCCGGGCCGTCTTGCACGGCCGGTTCGCCGCGGCGATCGACGACGTGAACGCCGTCGCACGCCCCGTGCTGCGGCACCGGATCGTCACCACCTTCCACGCCGAGGCCGAGGGGATCGACGCCGACCGCGTGATCGCCCGGCTCCTCGACGACGTGCCCAACCCCGTCGCCACCGCGGCCGACCGGCTGGCGGGATCGCGATGATTGCTTCATGGTGCGGGTGTGATCAGGCTCGGTCGTCTCTGAGCTGTCTGCGTAACTACTCCAGTGCCTGAGGCGGCGTGCTGAGTCGCCGGATCACTTCCTCGGTTGAGAGGCCCAAGGCTCTCACGATCTCGATTGCCCGCGATTCTGCCGGACTGAGTTGTGCCTCGCTGGCGCTCGTGGGCTCTTCTCCTATCATCAGCCACTGCGAACTAACTTCAAGCGCCCCTGCAATTCGTCGCACGTCTTCCACGGTTGGAGACGTCGCACCTTTTCTCCAGGCGCGTACTCCCTCCCGTCCCGGATTGTTTCCAAGCCGATCCGAGAGAGCCTGATTACTCAGGCGCTTGCGGGTCATTGCCGAGTCCAGACGTTCCGCCAGCGTCTCCATGTCGGAAATCTTGCCACGTCTTTACGGTCCAAGTCCAGGTCGCCAGCGTAATTCTGCCACAATTGCAGCAAATACTGCAAAACGCGCAATTCGGGTCCGCGCAGTGGCCTCCAGCCACCCTAAGGAATTGGTGAGACTTCCAGGTCAATTTGGGATTGCAACGTCCGTTGTCAGGCCCCGTTTTCGCCGAGTCGTTTGCGCAACCGGTCCAGTTCCTGGCGGAGCCGATCGGCCTCGGCCTGGGCTGCGGCGATGGCGCGATGGGCCTCGGCCCGGACTTCCGCAACCTGTTCCCGACCGGGCAGCAGTCGTTGGCCGGGATTCTGGTCGATCAGGTGGAGCCGCTCTCCGTCTCGTTCCAGGAGCAGGCCGAGGACGTTGCTCGGGAGGCGGCCGTCGACCGGCTCGATCGGTTCGTAGGTCCCATCGACCAGGCGGTGCCCCTGGAGCGGAGGGCGGAGGTAGTCCTCGGTCGGGTCGATCTGGAAGTACTCGGGGACGCGGAGCACGTCCTGATAGAGCGTCCGCTTCTTCGTCTGGTCCTCGCGGCGGGTGGTCTTCGACGTGACCTCGATCACCACGTCCGGGCCTTTTCCCTCGGACCAGAGGAGGTAGTTGAGCCTCGGCCGCTTGACGACCCCGAAGACGACGAAGACATCGGGAGCGACGTGGCGGCGTTTGTTCCCTTCCTCGTAAAAGAGGAGGAGATCGCCGGAGACGTAAACCTGGGGATCGTCGGCGTAGCGAGCCTGAAGGACCTCGATCAGGTCGAACATGAGCTGACGGTGCAGATCGGTTTCAGCCATCGGCTTCCCGTCCGACGTGGGATAGCGGCGCGACTCGGCGTCGAGGTCGCGGTCAATCCGGAGATGGGGCGAGGTGGCCATGGTCGAGGCTCCCAATCGGGGGCTCGCTTGCGGGGCGTCGGCGACGCCCCGTAGGATACGGGTGTCGCCTTCGATCGTATCACGAGCGTGATCGACCGAGAGCGCGGATCTCTCTGGCTCCCCGGATCACCCCATGCCCCCGAACACGCCTCCCGACCCGACGGCGGACCTCGACCCCGAAGCGCTGGCGCGGTTCGGTCGCCTGGAATTGCTGGCAAAGCTGGTGGTGGAAGGGGTGGTCAGCGGCTTGCACCGGAGCCCGTTCAAGGGGTTCTCGGTCGAGTTCGCCGAGCATCGGCCGTATGGGCCGGGGGACGAGATCCGGCATATCGACTGGCGGGCGTTCGGCAAGACGGATCGGTATTACGTCCGCGAATATGAAGAAGAGACGAATCTGAAGGCGTACCTCGTGCTCGATACGTCGGGGAGCATGGGGTTCGCCGGGCGGACGGTCTCGAAGCTGGAGCATGCGCGGCGGCTGGCGGCGTCGCTTGCCTACTTGATGATCCGCCAGCGCGACGCGGTGGGGCTGGTGACGTTCGACGGCGAGGTGCGGTCGATGATCCCGGCGCGGTCGGCCCCGGGTCACTTCTCGGTCCTCTGCCGGGCGATGGAGCAGGCACAGCCGGGGGGAGAGGCCCCGCTTCACCGGGTCTTGCACGCCCTGGCCGAGCGGATCCGAAGGCGGGGCCTGATCGTGATCTTCTCGGATGGGCTGGATGACCTCGACGCGCTCAGTCAGTCGCTCAGGCATCTCAGGCACCGGCATCATGAGGTGTTGTTCTTCCACATCCTCGCGCCGGAGGAAGAGACGTTCGACTTCGCCGGCCCCGTCCGGCTGCAGGACCTGGAGGCGAGCAGCCGGGCCATGCGGGTCGATCCGTCGGCCCTGCGGGCGACGTACCTGGAGCGGTTCCAGG
>NZ_JBFEFH010000056.1:0-4516 GCF_040717455.1 Tautonia sp. JC769 | reverse complement strand
AAGGCACCCGATGATCGGGGGCCTGCCGCCTGAGGTCGGACGGCGCGAAGCCTCGCAAGGAAAAAGGCCGCGGCGGCCTTCGGCCGGTGGCCGGCCCGGTTGGCCCCGATCCGCGTACCGACCCCGTCAATTACGCCCCCGCCAGCTCCGGATTGCGAGCCGTGGCAAGGCGGTGCTCTCGATCGTCTTGAGGCGCGGTTTCCGTGGAATCGGGGCCCTTGCCGAAGATCAGGTAGAGGACCGGAAGGGCCAGCATCGTCAGCAGCGTATCGCTGACGACGCCGAAGACGACCACCGTCGCCAGCGGCCGCTGCACCTCGGCGCCGATGCCGGTCGAGAGCATCATCGGCACGAACCCCAAGGCCGCCACCGTGCTGGTCATCAGCACCGGACGCAATCGCGCCTCGCGAGCCTGCTCGATCGCCTCCCGCTTGGGGACGCCCCGGCCCATCCGGTCGCGGATGGAGCTGACCAGGACCAGGCCGTCGAGCATCGACACGCCGGCCAGGGCGACGAAGCCGATCCCCGCCGAGATGGTGAACGGCATGTCCATGACCCAGAGCCCCAGCACCCCGCCGACCCGGGCGAACAGCACGCCGGTGAAGATCATCAGGGCGTCGCGCACGGAGCCGAACGACAGGTAGAGCAGGCTGAGGATCAGCCCCAGCGCCAGCGGGACGACCAGGTAAAGCCGCCGCTCGGCCCGGATCAGGTTCTCGTACTGGCCGCCGAATTCGACCGAGTAGCCGGGCGGCAACTCGACCTCCTGGGCGATCCGGTCGCGGGCCTCGTCGACGAACGAGCCCAGGTCGCGCCCCCGGATGTTGGCCTGGACGATGATCCGCCGCAGGCCCCACTCCCGGTTGATCGTCGAGGGGCCCTCGACCTCCTCCAGCCGGGCCAGTTGCGTCAGGGGCAGCCGCTGGCCGGAGGCGGTGGGGATCAGGATGCGGTCCAGGGCCGTCGGGTCGTCGCGATACTCCTCCGGCAATCGGATCGCCAGGGGGAAGCGGCGATCGGGCTCCAGCACCTCGCCGACCTGCAGGCCGCCCGTCGCCCGGACCGCATTCAGGACCTGCTCGGCCGAGACGCCGTGGCGGGCCAGCGCCTCGCGATCGACCTCGACGCGGAGCACCGGCAGGCCGGTCACCTGCTCGGTCGTCACGTCGGCGGCCCCGGAGATCCGCCCGACCACCCGCTGGATCTCCGCCGCCTTCGACTTGAGCGCCTCCAGGTCGGGGCCGAAGAGCTTCACCCCCAGGTCGGCGCGGATGCCGGCGATCATCTCGTTGATCCGCATCTCGATCGGTTGCGTGTAGATCGCCCGCATCCCGGGCAGGACCTCGGTCACGCGGGCCATCCGGGCGACGAGCTGCTCCTGCGTCTCGGCCCTCCTCCACCGGTCGCGGGGCGTGAGGGTGATGAAGACGTCGGTCACCTCCAGGCCCATCGGGTCGGTGGCCACCTCGGCCGTCCCGGTCCGGCTCCAGATGTCCTCGATCTCGTCGGGGAACTCCTCCTTCAGGAAGCGTTCGATGTGCGAGCCGTAGCGGAGCGACTCGTCCAGGTCGACGCCCGCCAGCCGGACCGTATTGATGACGATCGACCCCTCATGGAGGCGGGGGACGAACTCCGAGCCCAGGCCCAGGCCCAGGATCGTCGTGGCCACGGTCACCGAGCCGACGAAGGCCAACGTCAGGGCCGGGTGGTTCAGCGCCCGCCGCAGCAACGGCTGGAAGAGCCAGTGGGCGAACCGATCGACCCGGGTCTCCTTCGCTCGTGCCCGCCGCGACAAACCCAGGGAGGCGAGCACCGGCATCAGCGTCAGCGACAGCACCAGCGAGCCGAGCAGGGCGAAGATGACCGTCATGGCCATCGGGCGGAACAGCTTCCCCTCGGTCCCCTGCAGGGTCAGGATCGGCAGGTACACGATCATGATGATCAGCTCGCCGAACATCGTCGGCCGCCGCACCTCGAGGGCGGCATCGCGGATGATCGCCAGCTTGCTCCGGTTCGATCGGTCGTCCCCGAGGCGGCGGACGCAGTTCTCGACCATGACCACCGAGCTGTCCACCACCAGGCCGAAGTCGATCGCCCCGAGCGACAGCAGGCTGCCGGCGATCCTGACCCGTTGCATCATCGTCACGGCGAAGAGCATCGAGAGCGGGATCGCGCTGGCGACGATCAGGCCGGCCCGGACGTTGCCCAGGAACGCGAAGAGCACGGCGATCACCAGGATCGCCCCGTGGAAGAGATTGTCGCGGACGGTGTGCAGGACCTGGTCGACCAGCTCCGTGCGGCGGTAGAGCACCTCGATCTCGACGCCGGGCGGCAGGGCCCGGGTGACCTCGGCCATCGCCGCGTCGAGGGCGTGGGTCACCTCCCGGGAGTTCTCCCCCATGCGCATGAAGGCCAGGCCGAGCACCGCCTCCCCCTCGCCCCCGGCGGTCACGCCGCCGCGGCGGATGACGTGGCCGATGCCGACCTCGCCGAGGTCCTTGACCCGGACCGGCACGCCGTCCTCGGCCGCGACGACGACGCCGGCGATCTGCTCGACGGTCGTCGTCCGCCCGACTCCTTGCACGAGGCTCGCCTGGCCGGAGCGGACGACGTAGCCGCCGCCGGCGTTCTGGTTGTTGGAACGCAGGGCGGCGATCACGTCGTCGAGCGTCAGGCCGTACTTGGCCAGCAGGTCGGGATCGGTGCGGACCTCGAACTGCTTGACGAAGCCCCCCCAGGCATTGACCTCGGCCACGCCCGGCACCCGCCGCAGGCGAGGGCGGATGACCCAGTCCTGGAGCGTGCGCAGTTCCGCCAGGTCGACCTCGGGATTCTCGCTCCGCAGCAGGTAGTGGTAGATCTCGCCCAGGCCGGTGGCGACGGGGCCCATCGAGGGCCGGGCGATCCCCTCCGGCAGCTCGACCTCGCCGAGCCGCTCGTTGACCTGCTGCCGGGCGAAGTAGATGTCCGTCTCGTCGGTGAAGATCGCCACCACCTGCGAGAAGCCGAACTTCGAGACCGAGCGGACCTCCTGCAGCCCCTTGAGCCCGCCGATGGCATACTCGACCGGGAAGGTGATCAGCCGCTCGACCTCCTCGGGCGACAGCTCCGGCGCGATCGTGTTGATCTGCACCTGGACGGGGGTCGTGTCGGGGAAGGCGTCCAGCGGGAGCTCGAGGGCGGAACGCACGCCGATGAAGACGAGCAGCCCGGTCAGGATCAGGATGACGAAGCGGTTCTTCAGGCTGAAATCGATCAGTGCGCTGAGCATTGGGGGGCACCTCCGTCGGCGGGGCGATCACTCGCAGCAGCCGGCGCCGATGGCGCCCTTCATGATCTCGGTCTTGAGCAGGAAGCCGGCGTCGGTCACGACCTCCTCGCCCGGCTCCAGGCCCCAGGCGACCTCGACGAACCCGTGGCGGTCGGTGGGCCGGATCACGACCCGCTGCGGCCGGAATCGCCCGTCGCCGATCGGCAGGAAGACGAGGTCGGCCCCCTCGTGCCGCTGGAGGGCATCGCGGGGGATGATCGCGACGTCGTGTTCCTGCTCGACCTGGATCCTCGCCCGGCCGAACAGGTTGGCGCGGAGCCGGCCGCCGGGGTTCTCCAGCTCGGCCCGGACGCGGGTCGTGCGCGTCGTCTCGTCGACCTCCGAGCCCACCCAGGTGACGGTGCCCTCGAACGAGGGGGCGTCGGCCGCGCGTCCGGCCCCGGCCGCCTGGAAGCTCACGCGCTGGCCGACCTCCACCCGGTCGATGTCCTGCTCATAGACGTCGACCCACAGCCACATGGTCGCCTTGTCGGCCACGCCGAAGAGCTTGGTCGTCGGCTGGACGGCCTCGCCGAGGACGGCGTGCCGGAAGATGACCGAGCCGCCGATCGGCGAGACGATCTCCAGCGTGCTGGAGGTATCCTTCTCGGCCACGATCCGATCCAGGTCTTCCTCGTCGAGACCGAGATTCCGGAGCGACTGGGAGGCGTCCAGGGAGGCGGCCTCGGCCTGATTCAGGGCGGTCATCGCCTCCAGGACCTGCTTCGAGGCCACGGCGTTGCGCTGGGCGAGGGTCTGGGTGCGATCGTATTCGACCCGGGCCAGGTCGAGGGCCGCCCGGGCCGAGATGAGGCGGGACTTCACGCCGCTGACCTCGGCCGAGTCGACCACGGCCAGGACATCGCCGGCGTGGACCTCGTCGCCGAGGTCGACGCGGATCTCCCGGAGGAAGCCGGAGACCCTCGGGGAGATCTCGGCGTGGCGGTTGCCGTTGTAATCCGTCTCGGCGTTGGCCTCGGCGTGGTGGGCGTGGCGTTCCTCGGCCACCGGCACGGTCTTCAGGCCGATCGTCTCGGACAGGTCGCCGGAGGCGAACCTCACGATCGGGAGCGGCTGGCGGCACGACTCGGGGCGGCCTTCGGCGCGGTGCGTCTTCGGGTCGAGCAGGCATTCGGCACAGAGCGCCTCGGGCGTGTTGTGCGAGGCGCACCAGCCGTCGTCGGGCAGGGCGGCCGAGGTGCCGTG
>NZ_JBFEFH010000055.1:0-4951 GCF_040717455.1 Tautonia sp. JC769 | reverse complement strand
GCCACCGTGTCGGAGACGCCTCCGTTCGATGAAGCCCTCTCCCAATTCCTCCGCTTCATCCAAGCGGAGGGGTTCAACACCGAACTGGCGTGGGCCTTCCGCGAGGATGTCACCAACTGCCGCCGCACCTACTGGGTCCGCATCCCCACCCCGGCCGGCAACTTGGAGTTGATGCGCCGCTATTACGAGCACGGTCGCCGCGCCGGGCTGGGAGTTACCTTGGCGGTCCTCTGCCGCGTCGGCTCGCACTCCGTCTGCTACGCCTGGGCCCCCGAGGACGAGCAAGCCGCCTCGTATGCGATGCAAGGCCCGCTCAAATTCCAGGTCCCATCGCCCCCGATGGATGCGAGTCCCGTCCGTTCGGGGATTGCCTGGTTCGGCCTCCGGCTACTCAATCGTTGGCGCCATTGCGTCACCTTCTCGGCATCGCTACCATCCCGGAAGGCGGTCACCGCCTAACCTCGCGCTGCAGCGGACCCCGGCCGCCGCGGCGGTTTTCCGGTAACAAGAGGCTTTGTCTCGGCGGCCGGGTCCGCTGAGCTTGGTCGTTAGGCGGCGGGGGCATGATCGACGAAGCGATGGGGAGCGGAGCGCGATGCCGAAGGAGATGACCCAAATCAACCTGTCTCGCGCGTTGAAGCTAAAGAACCGAGTGGTCCATCGCCTGTCGCAACTCGACACGCTGATCATCACATATAACAGCACCCAGGAGGACAACCAGGAATACGACACCCGGGAACTCTATAAGGCACGAACCCATCTCGCGGGGTTCTTGGTCGAGCTGAAGACGGCGATCAACGCCGCCAATCAGCCCGTCCAGAAGGTGATCTTCGAGTTGGCCGAGTGCAAGTCGCTGATCGCGATGCTGAACAAGGTCGACACCAAGCATGGGCCGCACCTCGAAGGGTTTTCCTCGGTTCGCATCAATTACGTAGCCCAGTTGCGGAAGGCCGAGTTAGATCGCGAGGTGAAGCGGGTCGAGCGGGAGATCGATCGACTGCAGGACGAGCTGGATCGGTTCAACTACAAGACGCTCATCACGATCGATCGCTCGGCATTCGCGGATGAGGAACCGGGGCCGAGCGCGTTATTCGAGCTATAGATCAGGCGCGGCGTTCGATGGGTCGTGGGGGATTGGCCTCTGGGGCTGGGTGGTCCATCGGGGATCGCCGCCGGCAGGCTTCCTGTCGGTCATGGGACAGCCTCACCTAACGAGCGTGACCGATCCGGAGCCGGATGTCGAACTCAAGATGCAAGGCGCCCGCTCCGACTGGTGACGAGCGATTCGATGGCTGAACCCTTATCACGCAATCCTCATCCTGGCCTTGATCGCCCACGTCTGCGGGCGTCGCGCCTGTCCATATGCAGTGGACCGCCTAACCTCGCGCTGCAGCGGACCCGGCCCGCCGCGGTGCTTCCTGGTAACATCAAGGCTGTCCTCGGCGGTCCGGTCCGCTGAGCTTGGTCGTTAGGCGTCTCACCGCTATGCGTCGATCGGAGCGAGAGCGCCGTCTGCAGATCATCGCGACGAACTACGGGCGCGACGCCGGATGGATCGTCGAGTACCGCGGGCGCCCGGTCGCCGAACTCACCGACCCCCGTTTTGCGGACATGTTCTGGTATAGCTACCGCGTCGAGCCACGGAGCGAGGAACCAGCCGAACGGGAGTCATTGCTGACCTCGCCCGACCGCTGGCTTGCCTGCGAGTTCGTATATCGCAACCGTCAGTTCGGCCTGGTCGCCGAGAACGCCTTCCCGGCGGGCGGGGTCTTCCCGGAATCGGGGCGCATCCTGATGCGTGCCCTCTACCTCGACATTGACAGCCCCACGGTCTGGGAAAGGCTGCTGCTCTGGCTGCGGGGTAGTCGTGAAGCGGCGTGGAACGCCTAACCTCGCGCTGCAGCGGACCCGGCCCGCCGCGGCGCTCGGTGGTCAGTCGGTAGGTTTCCCTCGGCGGGCCGGTCCGCTGAGCTTGGCGTTAGGCGGCGGGAGGCTTGCGTGCGAAGCGACCTCGTCCCACAGCTTGAGCCGCTCCTCGAACGCCTCGGCTCGTGGCGCGGCTCGCTGGTCGAGGTCGTCGAGCAGGTCACCCGGTCGCCCGGCACGCTCGATCGGCACGCCACCACCCGCTCGGCGCTGGTCCTTCGTCTAGAGCACGTCGGCATCGCCTTCAGCGGGGCGTCGCTCATGGTCCTCGGCAAGGCATTCGGTCGGGATGTCGGCTACGAGGCCAGTTGCGACCTGCTGGAGCGGCTATCCGTCGAACCGGAGTCGGTCGTGCTGGTCGAGCAGTTCGGCCGGGTCGCCGAGCGGCACTCGTCGTTCAGGCCCCTGGCCGAGGCGGCCGACGCCTAACCTCGCGCTGCAGCGGACCCGGCCCGCCGCGGGCGGTTTCTGGTATCATCGAGGTCACTCTCGGCGGGCCGGTCCGCTGAGCTTTGGCGTTAGGCGGCAGGGGCGTGGAGCCTGATTGTGTCCTCTACAACGGCGTCGAGATGCACGTCACCCGCGTAAGTGCGCTGGAGGGCTCGCAGGTAGTCCACGCCTTCGAGAAGGGCGGCACTGCGTACCCCCGCATCCGCTACGGCGATGAAGAGGACGACTGGGGAGCCGGCCGCGGCGAACTTTGTCACGACTGCGGCGCCCGCGCCGGCCAGTATCACGCATTGGGCTGCGATGTCGAACGCTGCCCAATCTGTGGAGAGCAGGCGCTCTGCTGCGACCACGACTGGTATAATGCGCACGACGCCTAACCTCGCGCTGCAGCGGACCCGGCCCGCCGCCGCGCGTGCTGGTTAGTCATGGCTTTCCCTCGGCGGTCCGGTCCGCTGAGCTTTGGCGTTAGGCGGCCCTCCTCGTGGCACGTCCAGCGGAACAGGTGCTCGCTGACATCGAAGCCTTCCGGCCAGTCGACGGCAACTGGCTCCCGCTCGACGACCTGCTCGCGGAACTCTGGTCGGTCGTCGTCCCGCCTTCGGCCATCCTCGTCCTGCTGGGCGTCTTCGACCGCTTCCCCGACGAGGACGGCGCCGGCGTCTTCTGGTCCATCGTCCACGGGCTCGAAGCGCTGCCGGGCTACGAGCCTGCCCTGCTCGAATCAGCCGAGTTGCGGCCGGCCCCGTTCAAGCGCATCATGGTTGATCGGCTACGGCGCGCGGCCGACGCCTAACCTCGCGCTGCAGCGGACCCGGCCCGCCGCGAACGCATCGTGGTAACATCAAGGCTTGTCTCGGCGGGCCGGTCCGCTGAGCTTGGTCGTTAGGCGGCGAGAGGCTTGCGTGCGGAGCGACCTCGTCCCACAGCTGGAGCCGCTCGTCGAACGCCTCGGCTCGTGGCGCGGCTCGCTGATCGAGGTCGTCGGGCAGATCACCCGCTCGCCGGGCACGCTCGATCGGCACTCCACCACCCGCTCGGCGCTGGTCCTGCGGCTGGAGCACGTCGGCATCGCCTTCAGCGGGGCGTCGCTCATGGTCCTCGGCAAGGCATTCGGTCGCGATGTCGGCTACGAGGCCAGTTGCGACCTGCTGGAGCGGCTGTCCGTCGAACCGGGGTCGGTCGTGCTGGTCGAGCGGTTCGGCCAAGTCGCCGAGCGGCACTCGTCGTTCAAGCCCCTGGCCGAGGCGTCCGACGCCTAACCTCGCGCTGCAGCGGACCCGGCCCGCCGCGGCGGCTTCTGGTATCATCGAGGCTCATCCTCGGCGGGCCGGTCCGCTGAGCTTGGGCGTTAGGGGGCGGGGGTAGAAGGGGTATGGACGAAGACTCGAATCCGTATGCGGCGCCCGATTCCCCCATCAACGGCATACTTTGTTCGGAGCCTGTACCTACTGGCGGATTCGCTTCCTCGCTCTCCGTATGGCACCTGTATCTCAGAGTATTGGCCACCCTCTTTCCCGTCCTCTTGGCCATCGCCACCTTTCGTGACATCCATGATGAACAAGAGGAGGGTTCTCTCTATTATGTGGTCAGGGCAGCGATGTTTCTGGGCCTCGCCTGGGCGACGTACCTCAAGCTAGCCTGGACCAAGTTTGTGATCGGACCGATCGGTGTCGTCATCGTCTTCCTCTTTCTGGGCAATGTTGTGCTCAATCGGCCTCTGGTCGAGCAGAACCTTATCGTGTACTCGTTCAACTTTCTCCTTGGCATCGTCTTTTCACTCATCCTACTGTGCCCACGAAGGAGTTTCCGAAACGCTCGGCGGACAACTGAGAACCGAGCCGCCTAACCTCGCGCTGCAGCGGACCCCGGCCGCCGCGGGAAGTGCTGGTCTCTCGAACGGTTTTTCTCGGCGGCCGGGTCCGCTGAGCTCGGTCGTTAGGCGGCGGAGAGCTATGAGGCAGAACCATTCCATCTGGGCGGTGTCTCTCCTGATCGGTTGCTGGGCCTGGATCGGGCTGGATCGCCAGCTATTGCCAGCCGCCGCGGCTTGTGACCATCCTGAGTCGGTCGACCAAGGCCGGCGGGAACAGGCGTCGAAGGTCTGCGAGATGATCTTTCGCCATCAGTTCAAGCGCGACATTCCCGACTCGCTGTTACGTGATGCCCAGGCAATCTTCCTCTCTATCGAGAAACAAGACCCATCGCCCGAGTTCATGAAACGCTTCGCGAAGGGGCAGAAGCTACCTGTCCGGCCGGGCTCGGAATTCAAGGAGGGGGTCGGTCCCTGGCTTCGCATCGACGATCTGGAGTGGAGCGACAAAGAAGCCGTAGTCGTTCAAGCGAGCATTTACGTTGGCCCCGTGGCCGCGGAATGGCGCCGCTTCCGACTCGTCCGCAGAGAATGCCACTGGGTCATCGTCGAGGACAAACTCATCGGCGTGTCGTAGCCGGAGGCCGCCTAACCTCGCGCTGCAGCGGACCCCGGCCGCCGCGGCGCTTTTTGGTATCATCAAGGCTGTGCTCGGCGGCCGGGTCCGCTGAGCTTGGTCGTTAGGCGGCAGAGGCCCCATGCATA
>NZ_JBFEFH010000054.1:0-10784 GCF_040717455.1 Tautonia sp. JC769 | reverse complement strand
ATGAAGCGGCCGAAGACTGATTCAGGAAATCCGCCGGGGGGCGGACGCACCTGACATCCATGCCGGTTGCGGCGGGTCGTACGGTCATGCGGCGTTATCGGACCGAAGGGCGCGAGTTCTGCAAGTCGACTCTCTACCAAGCTTCCTTCGTTCTGCACCTTCATCCTCATGACGGGCAGCGTCTCGTCGCATACCCGAGTTGATCGCTCCGATCGGGTCGGCGTCGATCTCGGACTCGAGACTTCCCGAAAAGCTCGCGGGGAGCACTCGGATTCGACTCACTCTCCTTCTACGATGGGGCCTTCGCCGGGCGTACGGACGTCCCGCGGGGGATTACACCAGGAACGGCAACCATCGAGGAGTGATCGTGATGACCCGAGCCGAGTGGATACAGGCAATGGCCGTCGGCCTCGCACTGATCGGGGGCGCCGCGGCCCCATCGACCTCAAGGGCCCACGACGGCCCGCACAGCCACGGCCACAATCATCCGGGCGAGGCCCCCGCGGAGGCCGCCGGGCCGAAGTACCCGACCGGCCTGATCCTGCCGCCCATCGACGGCCCGAAGCCCTGGTCGGATGCGCCGCACCTCAACCACCCGGACCGCTTCCACATCGCCATCATGACCGACCGCACCGGCGGCCACCGGCCCGGCATCTGGGAGAAGGGGGTCGAGAAGGTCAACCTGCTCCGCCCCGAGTTCGTGGTCAGCGTCGGCGACCTGATCGAGGGCTACACCGAGGAGGTGCCCGAGATCGAGCGGCAGTGGGAGGAGTTCCTCGGCTTCATCGAAACCATGGAGATGAAGTTCTTCTTCGTCCCCGGCAACCATGACCTGACCAACCCGACGATGCACCGGATCTGGCGGGAGCACTTCGGCCGGGAGTGGTACTCGTTCGACTACAAGGGCGTCCACTTCGTGGCGATCAACTCCGAGGACCCGCAGCAGCACCTCGGCGAGGAGCAGCTCGCCTGGCTCGAGGAGGACCTCGCGGCCCACGCCGACGCCCGATGGACCCTGCTCTTCCTGCACAAGCCGCTCTGGACCTACGCCGAGCGCGAGATGGCCGCCGGTAACCCGGACCCGACCAACTGGAAGCGGGTCGAGGCGATGCTCGGCGACCGCCCGCACACCGTCTTCGCGGGCCACGTCCACCACTACGTGCAGTATGACCGCAACGGCATGAACTACTACCACCTGGCGACCACCGGCGGCGGCTCCCAGCTCCGGGGCGTCCCCTACGGCGAGTTCGACCACGTCACCTGGCTGACCATGGAGCCCGACGGCCCCCGGGTCTCCCACCTGCTGCTCGACGGCGTGCTCGCCCCCGACACGGTCACCGAGAAGGGGATCGCCCGCTTCCGGGAGTTCCTCACCGACGCCTCGGTGCAGGTCGCGCCGATCCTGATCACCGAGGGGGAAGGCCTGGACGAGGGACGGATCGACGTCCGCCTGGCCAACGACTTCGACGTCCCGGTGACCGTCAGCGGCCGGATCGAGGGCCTGCCGCTGCGGGGACTGACGGTCGATCCCGCCTCCCTGGAGCTGACCGCCGAGCCCGGCGAGGCCGCCGAGTTGTCCGTCCGCGTCGCCTTCGGCGAGCCGATCCCCTTCGAGGCGCTGGCCGGCACCGTCTTCACCGCCACGATCACCGGCGAGGCCGCCGAGGGCGAGGCGCCGCTGAAGGCCGAGCAGGCGGTACCGGTCGTCATCGATCGGGGCTACACGATCTCCCCGACCGACCGCGACGTCGCCCTCGACGGCCGGCTCGACGAGTGGGAGTCGCTGCGGAACGGGCTGCCCAGCCCGCCGATGATCCTGGGAGCCGCCGAGTCCTGGACCGGCCCCGGCGACGCCGACCTGTCCTTCGACCTGGCGTACGACGACGAGATGCTCTACCTCGCCGCCCGGGTGCTCGACGAGGCGATCGTCCCCGGCGAGGATCGGCTCGAGGTGCTCTGGGACCCCCGGCCGATGGACCGCCGCGTCTCGGACCCCCGCTTCGCCCGCGGAGGCCACCGGTTCACGATCCCCGCCCCGGCACCGAACGGCGACGAGGCCTCGGATGCCCTGGAGGTCGGCCGGCGCCGGGATGGTCCGACCATCGAGGGGGCCCGGGCCGCCTCCCGGCAGATCGAGGGGGGCTATGAGGTCGAGCTGGCCATGCCGCTCTCGGCGCTGGCCGAGGCCCAGGACGGCGCCGCCTGGTCGAGCTTCCAGCTCTCGGTCGTCGTCTCGGATGTCGACGAGCCCGGTGCTGAGCCGTCCCGCGTCCTCTGGCGGGGCACCCGGGACGTCGATCGTTCCAACGCCCGGTTCGGCCATTTCGTCCGCCGTCCCTGAGCCGAATCGACCCGGGCCCTGGGGGGGGCCGCCCCCCCCGGGGAGCCCGTGGGGGAACGCCTACAGCGAGGCGTTCGACGGCCGATTGAGTGACGAGTTGTTGGCCGGTGAGGGGTTCGAGACGCCGGAGGCGGCGAAGGTCATCCTCGAAGGCCTTCGCCTGGACCCCAACCATCGGAGGCCGGACCGATTTTTGGGCCGCTTCGTCCCCCCCGACCGACGTCGTTCGAATCCCCGACCCCGCACTCTCATCATCCCTGGACCACAATTCGGTGGCAGGTCAGTTGGCATCGTGGATGTGAGGGTATCGGTCGTTGACCGAGATGAGAGAGGCGCTCGCGGGCGGCTGCGGGCCATCGAGCTGGTCGGTTCGATCCTCGCTCGCATGCCCGACGGCGTCCGCGCCCGGATGGACCGGCCCCGGACACGCGGGAGGCATGGGCGCCGCCCAAGGCCGGCCGCGGGAGTTGCTCGAGGCCCCCGCGTCCAACCTCGAACAGGGCCGAGGCGACCGGGGGACCGGGCATCAATGCTGGAACAGGAATTCAGGGTGATTCATCAGGGTCCAGAGCAGGTCCTCGGCGGCCCTTCGGCGGTCGGAGGGCTGGGCGGCGAGTCCGGAGACGGCGAGCTCAAGCTCCTGGGGCGCGGGATAGCGGGACAGCGTGGACAGGAAGAGCTGTTCCACGAGCGTCTCATCGTCCACGCCCGATTCGATCAGCGCGCCGATCCGGCTCTCCCGGGCGACGACCTTGCGGTGGAGCGTCCGGCCGCCGATGAGCTGGAGCGCCTGCTCGAGGGTGGAATCGGTGCCCCGCTCGCACTCGCAGGCGTCTGCCCGAGCCGGCTGGCCGAAGTCCCTCAGGAACGGGTGGACGAGCTCGCCGTCGGGCACCTGGGCCGCCCGGGCGCCCGGCGGCAGGTAGAAGAGCTCCTCGGGCACGCCCGTGGCCAGGCACGCCGAGTCGAGCATCTGCTCGGCCGAGAGCATCCGCACCGTCGCGTGCGAGAAGTAGCGATCGTCCCCCTCGTTGAATTCGTTCGGCTGCGATGAGAGCTGATAGACGCGGCTGCCGAGGATCAGCCGGATCGTCCGCCTGGCATCGAATCCGTGCGCGACGAAGTCGTCGGCCAAAGCCTCCAGGAGCTCGGCCGATGCCGGGGGATTCGACTCCCGGAAGTCGTCCACCGGGTCGACGATGCCGCGGCCCATGAGGTGGTACCAGATGCGATTCACCATCGCCTTGGCGAAGAAGGGATTCGACGGGTCGATGAGCCAGTCGGCCAGCGCCGCGCGGCGGTCCTCGCCGCTCGGCACGTCCACAGGCTCGTCGCCCAGCGGCTTGGGCTGCATCACGGCCCCGGTGCGCGGCTGGCGGATCTCGGCGTCGGGGGCCAGGTAGACGGTCTCTTCCTTGTTGTACTGCGCGAAGTTCTGCGGCCCGTTCTTGTACTCGACCTGGCCGAAGAACGCGGCCATGCCGTAGTAGTCGTCCTGCGTCCAGCGCTCCGCGACGTGGTTGTGGCACTTGGCGCAGCCCACGCGCACGCCCATGAAGATCTGGCTGACCGACTCGACCGCCTCCTCGGGGCTGCGGATCCGGCGGTAGAAGCTGGCCGGGGGATTCGTGAAGGTCGGGCCCTGGGCCGTGATGACCTCGCGTACGAACCGGTCGAGCGGCACATTGTAGGCGACCTGGTCTCGGATCCACCGGTGGTAGCTGATGGCCCCCTTCGTGCCCGTGAAGCGCTGATTGCAACCCAGCAAGTCGGCCCACTTCAGGGCCCAGAAGTCGACGTACTCGGGTCGCCCGAGCAGCTCGTCGATGAGCCGAGCACGCTTGTCGGGGCGAGGGTCCTCGAGGAACGCGACGAGCTGCTCGGGCGTGGGGATCAGGCCGGTCACGTCGAGATAGGCCCGACGGCAGAACTGCGCATCGTTGGTCAGCCCCGACGGGGGGATGCCCAGCAGCTTCAGCTTCGCGAAGACGTGCTCGTCGATGAAGTTGTTCTCGGGGGGATCGTCCCAGACCAGCCCCGGCACCGGCTCCCGGAAGACGAGGCGGACCGCGGCGACCAGGTGCTCGAACGAGACCAGGACGGTCGATTCGCCCCGCGACTCCTTGACGACGCGCCCCGCGTCGTCGACGCTCGCGACGGAGGTGTCGGTCGTGCTGTAGCGGGCGAGCCGCGTCACGTCTCGGGTCGAGCCGTCGGCGAATCGCGCCCGGACGACCAGCTGCTGTTCACTGGCCGGGTCGTCCAGGATGCGTCCCGGGGGCGTGACGGCCAGGCCGACCAACTCGGGCGTCTCGTCCGGGTCGGATCGGACTCCCTCGGCGACCCAATCTCGGAGGGCCTGGTAACAGACATCCCCGGCTTCCAATCGCTTGCCGCCCTCGTGAGGGGTCTGGCCGGTCCCCTTGAGCAGGATCAGGCTCGATTCCGGATCGAACGGGTTGGTGCGCCGGGAGCCGACCTCGCGGGCGAGGGACTGGAAGTCGACGGTGGGATCGAAGCCGCGCAGGCTGAGTCGGAAGCCGTTCTTGCCCGTGGGGGTGCCGTGGCAGGCGCCCATGTTGCAGCCGGCCTTGGTCAAGGCGGGCAGGACCTCGTGCGCGAACTGGATGGGATGTGCCTCGTCGGCGTTGCGGACCCGCACGACCGCCCTCGCCTCGCTCGGCCCGAGTCGCACGACCACCTCGGCCTGCCCGTCCCCACGCGGCTCGATCAGGCCCCCCGGGCCGACGGCGACGACCGACGGATCCGAGCTCGTCCAGTCGCCCTCATGCGTCAGGTCGCGGACGGTCTCGCCGGGGTAATGGCCCGTCGCGATCAGCTGCGCCGTGGCCCGACGGCCATCCAGGACCGTCTCGGGCGGTTCGATGCGGATCCGGTCGGGCACCGGCCTCGCCGCCTGGACGATCGCCGGGGCGAGGCATAACGCCAGAAGATGACATGCGGTGCGGAGGGGCATGGGTGTGTTCTCCGGGGCGAGACCGAGGCGGCGTGATCCGTGTCACGCGAACACCCACATGAACGAACGTCCCGATCGCTGGACGAATGTCCCGGATGCAGGCCGGCCAGTCGGAGTCGAGGATGCAGCTCAACACATGTTATATACTGTGCCGATCGGTCGCGTAAACCCCGGGCCTGCGGGAGGGCACCCTTTCGGAAGTCGGCGGACCGACAACGTGGGAAGAGCGGCATGCGATTATGCCGAGATTATCTCGATCCTTGCCGGGTTTCGGGTTTGCGGCTCGACGATCGGGAGCTTATAACGAAAGGATCTAACTTCAGTCCAACATCGCGAACAGGCATCAATCCACCCCGGGCGGCCCGCTCGCCGGGCCCATATAAAGTCGGGGATTGTCCGGCCCCGCGGGAACGCGATCGGCCGGTGTCCGGACTCATCACGAATCAGCTCGGAGGATGGCAGCGATGAGAGCAGAATACGCCTGTGCGGACTTTCGCCGTGCCATGCTGTCGCGGCGGCAGATGCTCCAGGTCGGTGCCCTGGGGACCCTCGGCCTGAGCCTGCCGGCGGCCTTGCGGGCCGAGGCCCGGTCGGGGCCGAAGGTGCGGGCCAAGTCCGTGATCTTCCTGCACCAGTTCGGCGGGGTGCCCCAGCAAGACACCTTCGACATGAAGCCGGATGCGCCCGCCGAGCTGCGCGGCGAGTTCAAGCCGATCCCCTCGAGCTTGCCCGGGCTCGACGTCTGCGAGCTCCTCCCTCGGGTCTCCCGGATCATGCATCAGGTCACGGTGGTTCGATCCGTGAACCATCGGATCGGCGCGCACAACTCGGCGGCCTACTACTCCCTGACAGGCCACACCCCCCAGGTGGACAACGTCTCGGCCACGGCCTCGGCCTCGGACTATCCCGCGTATGGCTCGATCGTCAGCAAGCTCGCCCCGAGCCAGGCGCGGGTACCCACGTTCGTCTCGATGCCCTGGATGATCGCCGACGGCGTCTTCCGCACGCCGGGCCAGTTCTCGGGCTATCTCGGCAAGGAGCACGACTCGCTGTTCATCACCAAGGACCCGAATGACCCGGAGTTCTCGGTCGAGGAGCTCACGCTGCCGATCGAGGTGCCTTTGGAGCGGGTCTCCAACCGCCAGGCGTTGCGCTCCGGGCTGGCCGCGTACTCCCAGCTCAGCGAGTCGATCGCGGCGGTCCACGGCCTGGACGCCTACCAGCAGAAGGCCCTCTCGCTGCTGACCTCCTCCGAGACGAAGAAGGCCTTCGACATCCAGGCCGAGGACCCCCGGCTCCGCGAGCGCTACGGCCGCACGCCCTACGGCCAGAGCGTGCTCATGGCCCGGCGGTTGATCGAGTCCGGGGTGCGGTTCGTGACCGTCTTCTACTCGCCCGGCATCGTCGGATGGGATACGCACAGCAACAACTTCGGCCTCCTGCGCGATAAGCTCCTCCCCACCACCGAGCAGACCTTGCCGACCTTGATCGAGGATCTCGATCAGCGCGGCCTGCTCGACGACACGCTCGTCGTCTGGACGGGAGAGTTCGGCCGCACCCCGACGATCAACAAGGACGCCGGCCGAGATCACTGGCCGCAGTGCTACACCCTGCTGATGGCCGGCGGCGGCATGAAGCGGGGATTCGTCTACGGCGCCTCGGATTCCACGGCGGCCTACCCCAAGGACGACCCCTGCACTCCCGACGACATCGCCGCGACCATGTTCTATTGCCTGGGCATCGATCCCGCCACCGAGCTCCACAACCACCTCGGCCAGCCGGTGCCCGTGTCGTACGGGACCCCCATCATGCCCTTGCTGGCCTGAGTGCCATCACCTCTGTTCCTCGGCCGCATCCGCCGCGAGAACCTTCAAGCTCAGGGGGCCATGCGTCACGAGCCCCTCCTGGTCCCCGAGCTCGTAGGTCAGGATGGCTCGGGGCCGGGCCTCGGCGGGGGCGGCGTCGGCGGCCGCCCGGAGCGTGACGGTGAACTCGGAGGCGTCGGCCGCGACCTCGACGGGCTCGGCCGTTATCCCGGGGGGCAAGTCGTCGAGCCGGACCTCGACGGGCCCGGCGAAGGGCTCGACGCGGGCGACCTTGCCCTCGATCGCGACGCTCCCCGCCGGCGCGATCGCGATCTCCCCCCCGGGCAGTTCCAGACTCGCCGGAGGGACTACCTCGACCTTGATCAGGGCCGCGGCGACGGGCGGGCCTTCGGATCCCGAGGGGCGGGCAACCAGGCCGACCTGATACGGGCCGGGCGTCGCGTCCGCCGCCGCCGTGAGCTCGATCTCTGCCGTCGACTCGCCCCCGTCGACATCCAGTTCCTCGACGCTCAATCCGTCCGGCGACGACAGGGCGGCGATCCGATAGGTCACCTCTCGCTCGGCCACCTGTACGACCTGGAGCGGGACATCGATCGCGCATCCTTGCGGCACCACGAACCTCGGTCGCTCCGAGGCCAGGAGGATCGGGCCGGGCCCGATCACGGCCGCGGTGAGGCTGACCACAGGCCGCGAGTAGCTGGGGATCGTCCCGGACATGCCGAAGCCGCGGACATCGAGGGTCTGCTGCGCGAAGACGGTCGTCCCGGACGCCACGACGGCCTGGCCGTCGTCGCCCGAGCCGACCACCTGGATCTCTCGGACCTGGGGTTCGCCCTCCGGGACGGCCTCCAGCCCGACGACTCCGCTCGTCTGACCGGCGGGCACCGTCCCCGGGAGGACGGTCACGCCGGACCCGTCCGGGATACCTCGGAGATCCAGGGCAACGGGACCATCATATCCGGATCGCGTGACGGTCACCGGGATCAGCGCGGTGCCGCCCCGAGGGACGGCGACCTGCCCCTCCTCGAACGTGAGCCCGAAGGAGGGTGCGGCCGGTTCCACGACCAGCCGGTAGGTGAAACCGACGCCCCCTCGATCCGCCAGGTCTTTGACGACGATCCGGACCTCGTCCTGACCGTCCGGGATCGTGAGATCGTACGAGGGATCGGGCGAGGTGGGGCCCCTGCTGCGACGGGAGCGACGCCCGGAGGACGGCTTGCCGTCGTCGCTCTCTCCCAACACGCTTCCGTCCCCGCCGAAGATACGCAGCTGACCGTCCAGCGCGGAGCCCAACCCCCAGGCCTCGACGCGGACCTCGTGCCGGCTCCCCGGCGGGGCCGTGATCGTGAACTCATCCCGCTCGCCGGCGGCCGAGAGCCGTCCCAGGACCGTCACCGGCGGCGAGAGGGGGGGGAGTTGCTGCGCGGGATCCGCCGGCTCGGGCACGGCGACCGGCGAGCCCAGCGCGACCGGAGCGGGAAGCTCCACGTCGAGCTCGGAATCCGCCCAGGCGGGATCGCCAAGCAACCGGGCGGGGATCGCGGGTTGGAACATCGAGCAGAGCGGGTCGGAGGGCGTCCGCAGGGCGAAGAGGCCGTCGATCGACAGCGTCCCCCCGCGCAATGCGAGGGCGGTGTCCTGCCCGCGCGGCAGGGCGAGCGGATGCACCTCGCCCGCGAACGGGACCGCCCCGATCAGCAGGCGATACCCCGTCCGGCCCGCGCCGGCGAAGCGAGAGTCGCAGATTTCGAGGACGTACTCCCCATCCTCGGGGAGGACGGCCGTCAGGTAACAATCGGTCACGAGGCCCGGGTGGTCGTTCGCGGAGGCCACGAGCCGCCCGTCGGCGGTCGTCAGCCGGATCATCGGATCGAGTTCCGTCCCGACCCGCGCACACAACGCATCGACGACGATCCGATCGCCCTCCCGGCCCGGGAATCGGAAGAAGTCCAGGTCGTTGCCCGGGCACTCCCCCTCGACCACGATGGGGTTCGGGATCTCCTGCGCGCTGGCGGCGGCGTCGTTCGGCTCGGCCTCGGCGATCTGCGGCAACTGGCCGACCGCGAACAGGATCGGGTTGGAGATCCCCGAGTCCGTCACGACCCGCACGGGGTAGACCCCGACCGCCGTCCGGGCATCGGCGGTCAGCCGCACCTGCCAGCGGGTCGCCCCGGGCTCACTCCCGGTGGGTTCCTCGATCTCGAAGTCGAAAGGGGCGATCAACCTGGTGCCGTCGCCGAGGCCCGATCCCTCGAACGTCACCTCCGTCGACAACCCTCGCTGGATCCCCAGTGGGGAGGTGCCGGTCAATCGTGGGGAATCGGCCCAGGCGATCGAGGGGAGGACCAGCAGCCCGGCCAGGAGGCCGTCACGGGTGAGATGGATCATATCAATCTCCGGGGAGCATTCCGGGGCTTGAGTCCTCATCCGGATCCGGGCGGCCGGATAGCCGAGTCGGACGACGGCCGCTTGCAAGAACGGGCCCTCCCGACCCCATCAAACTCCCACAGGCCCCGCGCGTGGTCAAGCCATCTGAGCGCCCCGGGCGCCCGGCTCCTTGCCTCGCCGGTGTTCGGCCAAGCGGGGAAGACGACGACCCGTTCGCCCGGGACTACGAATACGTCCCCGGCAGCGGCGGCTTCGATAGAGGAGCTCCGGCATCCGGCGAGACACACCCTTCGTTCGTGAAAGATTCTCCGAACTCGACCACGGGACGAATGCATCGACGAGGGTCTGTTGACGTTGTTCGCACCTGCCGGGTAACAAGTTAGGGGCGATTAATGATCCCAACGACTCCTCGGCGACGCGGACGCCATGCGATACATGATCACCGACGAGCTGTGGACGGCGATGGAGCCGTTGGTCGACGGGGCCAAGCGACACAAGGGCGGGCAGCCGCCTGCGCTGCCGGACCGGATGTTCTTCGAGGCGCTGCTGTACCTCGCCCGCACCGGCGTCCCGCTCCGCGACCTGCCCGGCGAGTTCGGCTCCTGGGACGCCGTGTACAATCGCTTCCGCCGCTGGGTCGCCTCCGGGGCCCTGGCCCGGCTCTTCGAGGCGATGACCGCCGACCCGCAGTTCGGCGAGGTCCGGCGCGTGCTCATCGACTCGACCCACGTGCGGGCGCACCGGCACGCCGCCGGTGCCCCGCGGAAAAAAAACGCCTCGGGGCGGCGGCCTCGGCGCGGCGGCAGGGGCTCGGCCGCAGCCGGGGCGGGCTGACCAGCAAGATCGTCCTCGCCGCGGCCGACGAGGACACGGCGATCGCCGTCGACGTGCGACCGGGGCAGGACCACGACGCCCCGACGCTGAAGCCGACGCTCGGCCGTGCGGCCGCCCGGGTCGAGCGGATCGACCAGGTGGTCGGCGACAAGGCGTTCGACGGCGCGGCGCAGCGGCGGGCGTGCGCCGCGGTCGGCGCCGAGGCGGTGATCCCGGCGAAGTCCAACCGGGTCGACCCCGAGCCGCTGGACGAGGCGGCCTACCGCGAGCGGAACCGGGTCGAGCGGCTGTTCGCCAAGCTCAAGGAGTTCCGCCGCATCGCCACGCGGTACGAGAAGCTCAAGGTGACGTTCCTGGGGATGATCCATCTGGCCCTCCGGTTCATCCGCCTCCGAGCCATGACCAACGTCAACAGGAC
>NZ_JBFEFH010000053.1:0-12924 GCF_040717455.1 Tautonia sp. JC769 | reverse complement strand
TGGGGTCGTGCCGACCCCAGCCACCCCGACGCTCACTCGCCTATTGATTCGATCGCCCGATCGAACAGGTTCTTCGTGATCCGCTGCACCCGCTCGTCCGGCCCGTGCGGCCGGCTCCAGTGCGACCAGGGCAACACATGCCCCGGCGGCGTCGACAACCCCTGCGCCCAGAAGATCGTCGAGGCGTTGAACACGAAGTTCTCCTTCGGCCCGGGATAGATCGTCGCCGTCCATTGCTGCGGACGCTCGCCGCCGACCCAGGCCGTCCCCGCGGCAACCACCTCAAGCCCCGGGATGTCCGCCGGGTCGCCGTGGTATTCCCAGCCGATGAGGCCGGGGATGCGGTCCCCCGCCTTCACCCCCGTGCCTTCGAAGATCCAGTGATCCGGCTTCGTTATGATCCAGTCGCCGCCGCCGTTGACCGGCTCGACGTTGCGGGCACCCATCAGCAAGCCTTCATCCGGCCCCCGCTCGGGGAAGGGGCCGTGGTCGCGCTCGCGGTTCACGGCGTAATCATTCTCCGCGCCGTACGGCCCCCCCCGGAAGATGATCCGGTTGGGCCTACCGTCCGCGCTGGGCGAGAACGGCGTCACCCAGCAGACGCTGTTGCCCGAGAAGAACATCAGCGACACCCCGGCCTCGCGCATCGTCTCCACGCTGCGGAACTGGCGAATGTCCCAGTATTCGTCATGCCCCACGCTCACGAACGTCTTGCACTTCAGCCCTCGATCGGGCGTGATCATATCGCTGTTCGAACAGTACGTCACATCATATCCATGCTGTTCCAACCAGTACGCCAATGGGAACTCGAACGGCAGGAACTCCCCCGACCCGAAGGTCAACGGGTCGTTCACGACCCCGTTGAACTGCGCCTCGCGCCCATAAGGCCGGTCGAAGCTTACGTTGGCCCAGGGCCCTTGATTCCCCTTCGGATGGGTGTAAACCGAATAGTTGTTCGGCCAGGTGTTGTACGCCTGCCAGGTGTTGTCGGAGCACTGGAACAGGATGTCGGCCGGCCGGTCGTCCGTCACGATGAACACGACGTAGCTCTGCCAGTAGGGCCGATCCTCCGCCTCCGGGATCGTCGTCAGGCGGCCGAGGTACACCCCGCTCACCCAGTCGTCGGGGATCGTCAACGAGGCCGATGCTTCCCACTTGCATTCATGAAGATTCTTCTCGCCGGGCTCGGGCACCGGCTGGGCGGTCCCCTCGAGCGGCCCGAGGGTGGTCATCAGGCGGGCACCCCGCCCGCCGTAATAGCCCATCCGGAAGATCTCGACCGTGTAGGGACGCGGCGGGTCGGTCGAGATCATCAGGTCGATCGACTCCCCCGCCTTCACGCTCTGCTTCGAGCAATACCCCTCGATCCAGGGGGACCGGAAGCCGCCGCCATCCGGCCGGACGCGCGTGAGCTGCCAGTCGGTCGCCCCCGGTTTAGCGTTCTCGTCCCGGATGATCGACGAGCGACCTTCGGGCAGGGTGCCCAGCAGCACCATCGTCGAAAGGATCAAGCCACTGACGTTCATGGGTGCGTATCCTCATTCTCAATCGTTGTCGGCGTCAACTCGATCGCCCGGAGGTCCATCAAGGGACCCCTGGGCCGAGCTGCCGGCCGGACATCCAGGCGGTGCCGACCGGCCCCCAGCGTCACCGTGCCGATCCTGGCACGCTGGTACTCGTCCCAGCCCCCGGTTGCGGCCACGGTGCCGCTCACTCGGTCGGCCCCCACCTCGACCACGAAGGCCCCGCCCGCGCCGTCGTCCGGGCAGGCCCACTCCAGCCACACGTCGTACGTCCCCGCCTGGTCGATGGCGAACGTCCAGGCCGCCCGGTCCTGCTCCTGGATCCACCAGCCGAGGTTCTGATGCGTCGGCTCGAACGTCAGACGATTCCCGTAGATCTCCGCCGCGTCGGCCGGCAGCCGGACACCCCCATCGGATCCGGACCCGATCCGCCTCGGACGATTGCCAGGCACCTCGTTCGGCCGTAAACCATGCTCGCGCAGGAACGCGATCAAATGCCCCAGCTCATGCAAGTCGATATCTTGCTCCATTCCCTCCGGCATGAGCGACTGTCCCGCGGTCGCGATCTCCTCGATCTCCGACCGCAGCAAGGTGTCGCGTTCCCCCCCTTGCCTGAGCAGGGCCAGCGCGTTCGACGTCTCCTCGGCGATCAGGCCCGACACCACCCGTCCGTCGCTCGTGGCCAGCGTGTAGGCGGCATATCGTGCCTCCACGGCCCGGTTCGGATCGAGGATCGCCACCAGCAGGGCCTCGGGCGATCGGTCCGACAGGACCGTCAGGTCCGGCCCCACGGCGAACCCCTCCCCGTCGAGCTGGTGACAGGTCGAGCAGTGCTCCCTGAAAACCGCTCGCCCCTGTTCCGGCTCGCCCCCCAGCGCCAGCGCCTCCCGTGCCCGCTCCACCACCGCGGCCCTCGCCCCGTCCGAGGCCCCGAACAGCCGTTCCGATCGTTCCCGGACGGCCGCATCCCGATGCCCCACCAACTGGGCCCGATGCGAGGGGCCGACCTCCGCCGCCGGAATCTGCCCGTCCTCCAGGGCGTCGAGCAGGGCATTTCGCCAGGCATCACGACCCAACAACGCGTCAAGAATCGCCGATCGGAGGGTCGGCCCGTGCCCCTTCCAGCCCTCCAGGAGCAACGCGGGCACCTCCCCGCTGCCGAGCCGACTCACCGCATCCACCGCCGCCCGGGCAATCGTCACCGACTCCTGCGGGCGGAGCAGCGCGTCGAGCACGGCCCGATCGCGTGCGCCCCCTCCCGGCTCGCGACCCAGCAAGCGGATCGCCGCCAGCCGATCCGCCTCGGGCCGCGACGGGTCGGCCGCCACCTGGCGGGCACGGTCCATCAGCGGCCCGATTCGCTCCACCTCCCGAGCCAGTCCGGCCGACGGCTCCTCCCAGCGCGTCAGCGGCAACCCCAGCCTCCCCGCCTCATCGAGCAGGCTCGCCAGCATCCCCATCGCCGCCGGCCCGTCCCGCTCCGACGCCTGTTCGATCGCGGTCACGAGCGACCGCACCAGGCCGGCCGGCCCTTCAGGGCCCGCCTCCCGGGCCGCAGCCGCGAACAAGTGTCCGATCCAAACGTTCTCATACGAGCGATCCACCACATTTTCCGCGAGCACGTCCGACAGGATCGCCGCCGCGTGGAACCGCGCCGAGCTGAGCACGGCGACCCGGAACCAGGGGTCGTCCCCGTCGCTCAGGGCGAGGGATGCCAGGGCCTTCCCGGCCCCGGCATCGGGCCAGTCTCCCATCGCCAGCGCCACGGCGAACCGCACCCGCGCCGAGGGGTCGTCGACCCGATCCGCGATGGCCGATCCCACCTCCTCGTACGACCCATCGCCCAGCCGAGCCGCCAGGATCGCCGCGCGGCGGACCTCGGGGTGTCCATCCGCCAATCCCGATCGGATCGTCTCCGCGTCGAGCCCCTCGAGACAGGCAAGCGTCCAGATCGCCTGCACCCGGGCTTCCGGAAATCGACTGACCCTCATCAACTCGCGCAATGGCATGATTGCATTCGGACTGCTTTTGTGCATCAGCAATCGCTGACTCGTATCGCGTTGCCAGCCGTTCGGGCTGTCCATCGCCGCCACGAGCCCGGCCGCGTCCAGGTGGTCGAGCCTCGGGATGGCCCGAGCCGGCCGGTCTGAGGGGACCACGCGGTAGATGCGCCCGCGGTCCTCACCGGCCCGCAGGTCGATCTGCCGCTCCCAGTCGTCGGGAATCCATTCGGGATGCTCGATCACCGATCGCTGCATATCGGCGATCCAGAGCGCACCGTCGGGCCCGGTCCGGATCGAGGCCGGCCGGAACCAGTGGTCGGTCGAGGCGAGGAACTCGGACGCCTCCTCCCCCTCGGCCCGACGCCCGGAGTAGGTCGCCCCCTCGGGCTCCAGGACCATCCGATGCACTAGGTTATGCACAGGCTCGCTGATGAACAGGCTTGAGGAGAACTCGGGGCCGAACAGGGTGTCGCGGTACGGCTCGGGGCTGCAGGCCGAGGTCGCCCGGTTGGCCGACCCCGGGTCGTTGAAGCGGGCCAGGGTCCGGCTGACGGGGTACAGCCGCGTATTCGGCTCCAGCACCCGCGTGGTCGCCGCAGCGGCGAAGGCCGGGTTCCGCCTCAGGTCGGCATCGCTCACGACCACATGCCAGGCCCAGAGCGAATTGTTGTTGATGAACCAATCCCCCCAATCATTCCGCCGTCGGCCGAACTGCGACCGGCCGCTCTCGGGCTCGATCGACCCGTCGTCGGGCCGGAAGCGGATGTCGCGGCCCCGGACCTCGACCTGCGCGTCGCTCCTGGTCGATCGCACGGTCCCCCCATCGGCGTCGGCCGCGTGGACCCAGCCATCGAGGGCCAGGGAGAAGCCGTTCACCCGATGCTGGGGGTTCGCCTCGGCCAGGCCGGTGTACAGCACCTCGACCCGATCGGCCCGGCCGTCGCCGTCGGTGTCCTCGGCGTAGACGATCTCCGGGGCGCATGAGATCAAGACGCCGTCACGCCAGGGCATGACCCCGTTCGGATAGGAAAGCCCGTCGAGGAACACGGCCGAGGCGTCGTACAAGCCGTCGCCGTCGGTGTCGTCCAGCACGCGGACCCGACCGCCCCCCTCGGTGCCGAGCGGGTAATCGGCCATCTCGACGACCCAGAGCCGCCCGTCCGCCGACCAGTCGAACGCGACCGGGTCCCGGACCAGCGGCTCGGCGGCGACCAGCTCGACCCGGAAGCCGTCGCGCACCCGGAAGCTCGCCAGCGCCTCGGTCGGCGAGAGCCCGGAGCCGGAAATCAGCCCCGGCTCCTCTTCAGCCCCCGTCTGTCCCTGCCCTCGGGCCATTCCCGGGAGGACGAGGCCGAAGAAGGTCATCAGCAATGCGAGCCGACGGGGGGGCCAGGGCCTCATGTCAAGCGTCTCCTCGATCGGGCCGATGCGGGGGGCGGGGCCGGGGAGTGGCGGGCGGCAATCTCCGGAGTATACCCGTCGCGCCGGGGGCGGAGCGACCCGCTACGCCCCGTTCCGGGCAGAATCTTCACTCACGCCAGAATCCTGGTTTTGAGTGGGAAACCTGGGATTCATCCCGAGGAAACCCCACGAGCCCAATCGACATAAACCCCTTCTGCAAAAAGACCTTCAAAAACAAAGCCTTACAATCAGCCCCATTGGCACGCCTTGTGTATTTGATCCCTGGCGAGTCGCGACCCATCGAAACGTGATGGGGTCGCAGGGAAATGGAAACCGCGCCGGTCACCCCAACGGGCGTCTGGGTCTGCCCGACCCGAAGTCGGCCCAACCGACCGGCCCGATCTCCGTCCGGAGGTATGTCAGCCGCGATTGCATCGCAACGCAACAGGAGAGTGCACCATGTCGAGGATGATGCTCACCGCAACCCTGATGGCAAGTCTGATGGTCGTCTCCCTCTCGGGAGGCCGGGCGAAGGGGCGGTTTCTTGACCGTCGGCTGCCGCCGATCGGCCACGGATCGTCGGGCTTTGATCGATATTCGGGGCATCGAGCAGGCCCAGGGAGGGACTGGGCGGGGGCCGTTGCGCCGACATCGGCACATCGGTATGGGTCGGTCTTCCCGGGCCAATCGGGTCCGGTCGGCCATCACCCGGGCGCGGGCTTCGGCCGGCAAGTCCCGGGGGGCTTCCCGACCGGCGGTTTCCCCACGACCCCCGGCTTCGGTGGTCACGGTCACGATCACGGTCACGGCCAGGGCTACGGATCGCCCGGGTTCGGCGGTCATGGGGGGCAGGTCGGAGCCTGTCCGCCGGGAGTCGGACCCGCGCCGGTGATCGGGCTGGTCGATCAGTTGATCGGCGAGGTCGGGGCGTTCCTGGAGGTCTTCGGGCCGACGGCCCACATCGTGCCGCAGGGGGATCGGATGTACCGCGACGCGATCGACCTGCACCAGGCGGCCGTCGGCCTGCGGCAGGCGGCGCTGGGCGGGGCCTCGCCGCACGAACTGAGGAAGTTTCACCAGCGGATGGAGCGGTCGTGCGGGCGGCTCGTCTCGCGGGTCAACTCGGTCGCCAAGGGTCGATCGGGGCCAAATATCGAGCAAATTCGATACATCGGCGCCCTGTGCCAGCAGCTCAGCTTCTCGATCTGATCCCGGGTGCAACCGGCTCGGTTCGGTTCGGTTCGACCGATCTTACGGAGACCCGCTCGATGTCGCGGGTCTCCGTCACCCCCTCGAAGGCGAATCGACCCGAGGACTGTGGAGCTCCCTCCCAGGGTTCGCAGACCTCGGGTCGATCCTGTTTGGTCACCGGGCGAACGATCAGTCGAACACACAGGGGTCGTGCCTGAACGAGCCTCGGGGTCGAACCTCGACCGAGGGGAGATTGGACCAGTTTCCCTGGCGATTCCAGAAGTCTTCGGGTTCGACTTCCAGGGTGATGAAAAGACGCTCGAACATCTGCTGGGTGGGATAGGGACCTACGTATGAATCGTTGTAGAAGTTTCGATTCGAGCCGATCTCGTGGGCGAAGGTGACGCAGGCGTAGAGGTGCCCCTTGGAGTTCCTGTTCCGCCGCACGTACACGTCCCCCACGTCGACCAGTTGGCCGTTGGAATCCAAGGCCAGGCCGATCGGCGCGTCGAGGGTGTCGGACAGCGGGTACTCGTCCGGGTTACCGTAGGCGAAGTTGACCAGCTCCCACTTGGCGGGGATGAGCGTCTGGAAGGCCAGGATCTCGTACTGTCGGGTGGCCGCCTGCTCGATGACGTCGATGGCGTCGTCGGGCCAGTTCCAGGCACCCGTGGTGACCAGGGCGCCGACCAGTCTCAGGCGGCCAAAGTCGGCGAGGATGCTTGCCCTGGCGTCGTCGAGGCTCTTCTTGTTCGACTGGAAGAAGTCGGCCAGGCCGTCGGCCAGGCCACCCAGGGCCAGATCCACGTCGGAGCTGCGGTCGGGCACGCCATCGCCGTTGACATCGGAGAGGGCCGAGGAGAAGCCGGCGTCGAGCATCCAGAGCAGCGTCGTGGCAATGTTGCGGGTCGAGGCGTCCCGCACCTGGGAGATCACGACGCGATGGGCAAAGCCATCCTCGTTGATTGCGAGAGCTGGGTTTTCACTGAAGAAGGGGCTGTAATCGGCTTCGGGAAAGGCGGCGATGAGGTCCGGATCGGCGGCGATGCCCGCGAAGATCGCCCCGGCCCAGGCTTCGAGGAAGACGGTGACGATCTGGTCGGAGTCTTTCCCGGTCAGCTCGGCCTGGACGTAGGAGGCAGCTCCCTGGAGCAGGTTCGTCTCCGGGTCGGAGATGTCTCTCAGGAAATCGGTGTAATTGCCGAACAGGGTCTGCACGTTGCTCACGCCGTCGAGTTCGACGAGTAACAAGCCCTGGATGGCACGGAACGCGTCGGGGTCGACACCGGCGGGGGGCTGGAGATTCTTCAGGTCGTTGCGCCAGGTCGCGATCGGTGCGTCGCTGTCGTTGTAGCGGCCGCGGAGCAGGTCGACCGACGAGGGCAGGCTGATGGCCTGGGCGATCTTCGAGTAAACCTCGGCGTCGTCGGCCGAGAACGGGACGAAGGGCACGGCAGGCTGATCGAGGATCCCCACGACGACCTGCAGCACGCGGGTCAGGGCCTCGTCCTGGGCGTCGGACGTATTGAAGACCGCGTAAGTCAGATTGCCCGAGGTGGGAGCGAGGATCGCCGCACCGGCGGGAAGGCTGCTGGGATCGACCCGGGCAAAGGCCGGGGAATCGGCGAAGGCCACGTAGGTCCCCTGGTTGGTCAAGAGCCAGAGCGAACCGTCGGCACCGCCCTGAATCTGGAGAATCCCCAGCTCGACCTGAGCAACAGGAGTGGCCATCGGTGCGGGGATCCAGGCGGCGGCGCGGGGGTCGAAGTACCAGAGCAGGTCCTCGCCGCCGTTCTTGCCGAGGGCCCAGAGGGAATTCCCGGGTCCAGCCGTGATGTCGGCATATTCGAGCAGGTTGGACGGGAGCGGGGTGAAGGCCGAGCCGTCGGCCGGGCGGACGTAAACCCCACTGCGACCCAGCACGAAGAGGGTGCCGTCATTCGTGGCGGCCAGGTCGGACGGAGTGTCGCCATCCGGGAGAGGATAAGCGGTTTTGTCCCATGCGCGGCCAACGAAGCGAACGAGGTAGGATTCGAAGGTGTTCGGGTCTCGCCCGATCCCCCAGGAGTCCAGTTCGGAGACGGCGGCGAGGTGGGTGATGTCTTTCCGGTCGTCGAGGAGGCTCCACGAGTTGCTCGCGGAGTCGAAGAGGGACACGCCGTTCGCCTGAGCGGCCCAGAGCGTGCCGTCGAAGCTGGCCGAAGCGCCGACGATCCACTCGGACAAGGAAGGCTCGGCGATGGCGGAGGACACGGTGTGGAACTGGTATCCAAACGTGTCAATCTGGGCAGACATGCTGAAATTTGTAGTGACGAACGACGAGTCGGCCTGGGCGGAGAAGCCCGAGGCCGGACCGACCCTCGTGCCCGTGACCCGAGCGAAGTGCCCCTCCGAGGCCAGGACCCGCGATTGGAGCACGAGCTGGCCGAACGGGCGATTGAGGAGCTGCAAACCCTCCTGGACCTGAAGCGGGTCGGGAGAGAGGCCGGCGGCCGAGTAGACGGCCGCAACCAGAATGCCCCGGGCCTCAGGCGAATCCTGGAGATGGCGGACCACCTGAGCAGGGCCGACTCCGATGCCGAGGGCCCGGAGCGACCGCTCAGTCTCGGCCTCCGTGGGTTCCCGGCGGACGATCTGCTGGTAGACGTCGGCGATCCACTCCCGACGCGAACCGCCAGACTGCTCCTGGAAGAAGCCGGGGGAGACGAGAATCGAGCGGACCAGCCCCCGGCGATCCACCTGGTTGAGAATCGCCGCACCGCGGTTCAGCTCCGGGCCCAACGGCCCTCGGCCGCGCAGGTGGAGGTAAGCGTGCTCGACCTGCACCTCGCTGGAACCGCGTTGTCGCAGCAGATCGAGCACGACTCGCTGACGGTTCTGGCCGGAATCGAGCCGGCCGATCCCTTGTTGGCGGAGTTGCAACTCGCGTTCGTTGAGGTTCTCTCGGGGACCCAGGAGGTGGTCGATGTAGACTTCGTGCAAGGTGGTACGCTGCAGCGCAAGTGACGGCCCCTCCATCACCACCGATTCGATCCGAACATCGGAGGCGAGGAGAGAGCGAGCTTCGAGCGCCTCGCACAGCGGCAAAACCGCGTTCCGGGGGCGTCGGCGACGCGAGGCGGATTCCCCCGAACGGGCCAGGTCACCCTCGACCAAACGCATATGCGGACTCCGGGTTGGAGATTCTCAGGTATCCCGGGGCATTATACCTCAACCATTCAACACGTGAGGCAAATGATCGGCAAGAAACCAGGAAACCCTCCCTCAAGTTCGGACCGCGGGAAACCGCCAGCCGGCCTCGCGCGAGCCTGAGAGAGAATCGGTGGGACCGTCCGCGTCAGCCCCCCTTGGGGACTGATCCTGCTTCACCGTCCCGCTTCGACGGCGATGGGGGCGGGCCGATCATGACGAGCGGATCGCCCTTGCCGTTGGTGTGGGAGCGGCCGGCGGTCGATGCGGGGCCGACCGGGCAGGAGCCGCAGCCCGACCCGCAGCCGCCCGCCGACGATCCCCGCGGAGAGACGGCCGCGATGCCCAGGCGGGCCAGGTAAAGCACCGCGACCGCCACGACCCCCAGCGCCGCCAGGTCCTGCCAGTCGAAGGTCATCGCTCGCCGTCCTTCCCGGGGCCGATGCCCGGAGTCAAGCTCACTGCCTCGCCGTCGTTGTGAGACACGCCTCCGAGGCCATCAGGCCGCAATCCAGGTGCCGGCCTGGTACACGACCATGGCAGCGATATACGCAAGAATCGTCATATAAGCAAAAGAAAAGAACGGCCAGCCCCACGAGTTCGTCTCGCGGCGGATGACGGCCAGGGTCGAGACGCACTGGGCGCAGAGGGCGAAGAAGACCATCACCGACAGGGCGACGGGGATGGTGAACAGGGTTCGGCCGTCGCGGGTCTCGGCGTCTCGCAGGGCAGTCTGCAACCGGCTGGCCCCTTCCTCCCCTTCCACGTCGGAGCCGACGTCGAAGATGACGCCGAGGGTGGCGACCACGACCTCCCGGGCCGGGAACGAGGCGATGGCCGCGGCGCCGATCCGCCAGTCCCATCCCAGCGGGCGGACGACCGGCTCGATCACCCGGCCGGCGCGGCCGAGCAGGCTCGACCGCTTCTGCTCGCCGTCGGCCCGGGCTTCGAGGGCGGCGATCTGGTCGTCGATCGCCGCGGCGGCCTCGGCGTCGTCGGTCGCCTCGCGCTCGGCTTCCAGCGTGGCGACCTGCCGGGCGAAGGCGGCCTCGGTCGCTTCGGGCAGGCGGGGGAAGTAGAGCAAGGCCCACATGACGATCGAGACGGCGAAGATGATCGTCCCGGCCCTGCGGACGAACGACCAGCCGCGCTCGAACATCCGGTGCAGGACGACCCGGGGCGAGGGCCACTTGTAGGCGGGCAGCTCCATGACGAACGGCGGGGTCGGCCCCTTGAAGGCGGTCTTCTTCAGGGCCCAGGCGACGAACGCGGCGGTCACGACGCCGACGGCGTACATGGCGACCATCGTGATCGCCTGGAGGCTGACGAAGCCGGCCAGGGCGATCGGCGGGATGAAGGCGGCGATCAAGAGGGTGTAGACCGGCAAGCGGGCGCTGCAGCTCATCAAGGGGGCGACGAGGATGGTGGTCATGCGGTCGCGGCGGTCCTCAATCACCCGGGTGGCCATGACCCCCGGGATGGCGCAGGCGAAGGAGGAGAGCAGGGGGATGAACGACTTGCCGCTCAGCCCCAGGCGGGTCATCAGGCGGTCCATCAGGTAGGCGGCGCGGGCGAGGTAGCCGCAGTCTTCCAGGATGCCGAGGAAGAAGAAGAGGATGAAGATCTGGGGGAGGAAGACGATGACCGCGCCGACGCCGGCGATCATGCCATCGACGATCAGGCTGCGGAGGGCCCCCTCGGCCAACACCCCTTCGACCAGGCCGGCCAGGCCGCCGACCCCGGCGTCGATCAGGTCCATCAGGGGGATCGACCAGGTGAAGACGGCCTGGAAGATGAGGGCCATCAGGGCGACGAAGATGAGCGTGCCCCAGACCCGGTGGGTCAGGACGCGGTCGACGCGGTCGCCGGAGGTGACGCGGGGCTCGTCGGGGCGGGTGACGACGCCGTCGAGGACCGAGGCGGCCCAGCCGTAGCGGGCCATCGCCTCGACGGCCGGGACGGGGCAGCCGGCCTCGGCCAGGCGCCGGCGGGCGTCGAGGATCTCGGCGTGCAAACCCGCGACGCTCCCGGAGCCGAGGGCGACGTGGCCTTCGAGGTAGCCGCTGGTGTCGAGCAGGAGCCGCTCGACGAGGTAGCGGGGCAAGGGGGGCAGGCCCGCTCTGGCCTCGGCCAGCCAGGCTTCGATGCGGGCGACCTCGGCCCGGAACGGCTCGGGGAAGGGGCTCTCGGGGGGACCGGACGGCTGGTCGAGGCTGGCCGACTCGGCCAGGGCGGCCTTCAGGGCGTCGAGGCCGACCCGCTTGTGGGCGCGGATGGGCACGACGGGCACGCCGAGCCGATCGTGGAGCTTCGGCAGGTCGATGGTCGTGCCGCGGTCCTCGGCCAGGTCGGTCATGGTCAGGGCGACGACGGTCGGCCGGCCGAGTTCGAGGACCTGGCTGACGAGGTAGAGGTTGCGCTCCAGGTTGTTGGCGTCGACGATGCAGAGGATGACGTCGGGCTTCGGCGTGTCGGCGCGGCGGCCGAGCATCACGTCGACGGCGACCATCTCGTCGAGCGAACGGGGGGCGAGGCTGTAGGTGCCGGGCAGGTCGATGAGGGTCCAGCGCCTGCCGTCGACGGTCATCCGGCCGGTCTTCTTCTCGACCGTGACGCCGGGGTAGTTGCCCACCCGCTGCTGGACGCCGGACAGGGCGCCGAAGACGGTCGACTTGCCCGTGTTCGGGTTGCCGATCAGGGCCACGGTCCGGGTCTGGGGGTCGGCGGCGATGGACATGATGGAGGGGCACTCGGCTGGTCGGTCAAGGGGGGGAGGGGGTTCTTGCCAACAAGGGTGGGGGACCGTCTGCCGGCGATCGTCGCTCCGGGTCCGAGGCGATTGCGATGCGGTCTTTCGGTTCGACCGTCGGGCGGCGTCGCGTCGTGCGAAGGGGGGGAGCCGAACCGGGCGTCCGACCGGGCGGGGGGGATCAGGCGATGCTGGCGACCTCGATGCTGGCGGCCTCGGCGCGGCGGAGGCTCAGCCGATAGCCGCGGAGTTCGAACATCAGGGGGTCGCCGAGCGGCGCGACCGCCACGAGCTTGACCACCGTGCCGGGGATGACCCCCATTTCCAAAGCCCGCATGCCGACGTCGCCGGTCGCATCAACGTTGATGACCGAGGCCGACTCGCCGAGGGAGAGGTCCGAAAGCCGCCGACTCATGTCAGGAGGGCCTCACCAGGATGCCCGTCAGTTCGTTCGACCGGAGGCCCAGCGTGTGACCGTCGAGCCGGACCATGCAGGGGGTGCCGGGGCGGATCATCTCCACCCGGGCCCCGCGCCGCAGGCCCATCTCGCGGAGCCGATGCACGAGGTCGCCGGTGCCGAGCACCTGATCGACCGTCCCCGACTGGCCCGGCCGCAGCAAGGTCATCGGGATCAACTCGGCAACGCTGGGCGGCAACTCGGCAACGCTCGACATCGACGATCGCTCCCTTTTTTTTTCTCTTGGTCCCGCGGTCGGTCGGCGGGTGGGTGGCGGGCAGCGGGGACACGACGGAGGGATCGAGGCTCCATCCCGTCGGGGTCCGAGGGACGGCTATTGAGATTCAGTCTCAACACCAACCAATTATAAAGGGGGGGACCGAGGGGCGTCAATGGCCCGGCCGATCGCGA
>NZ_JBFEFH010000052.1:0-15837 GCF_040717455.1 Tautonia sp. JC769 | reverse complement strand
CGCGTTGGTCGTCATGATGATGATCGTGTTCTTGAAGTCGACGACCCGGCCGACGTTGTCGGTCAGGCGGCCTTCTTCCATGATCTGCAGGAGCATGTTGAACACGTCGGGGTGGGCCTTCTCGATCTCGTCGAGCAGGACCACCGAGTACGGCCGGCGCCGGATCTTCTCGGTGAGCTGGCCACCCTCTTCATACCCGACATAGCCCGGAGGAGCACCGATCAAGCGGCTGACGTTGTGCTTCTCCATGTACTCGGACATGTCGATCTGAATCAGGGCCTCGGCCTCGCCGAACATGAATTCGGCCAGGCTCTTGGCCAGCAAGGTCTTCCCGACGCCCGTCGGCCCGGCGAAGATGAAGCTGCCGATCGGCCGCTTCGGGTCCTTCAATCCGGCCCGGCTGCGCCGCACCGCCTGGCTGATCCGCTTGACCGCCTCGCGCTGGCTGATGACCTTCTTCTGCAGCTCCTCCTCCATCCGGACGAGGCGTTCGGTCTCCTCGGCCTCCAGGCGGGTGAGCGGCACGCCGGTCATCTTCGAGACGACCTCGGCGACGACTTCCTCGTCCACCGTGCCGTCGACTTCCTTGGCCTTCTCTCGCCACTCGCGGGTGATCGTTTCCTTCTTCTTCTTAAGCTTGTCGGCCTGGTCGCGCAGGGCGGCGGCCCGCTCGAAGTCCTGGTTGGCGACGGCCTCTTCCTTGTCCTGGTTGAGCCGTTCGATCTGCTCGTCCAGCTCCTTCAGGTCGGGCGGACGGGTCATCGCCTTCAGGCGGACGCGCGCCCCGGCCTCGTCGATCACGTCGATCGCCTTGTCCGGCAGGCATCGGCCGGAGATGTAGCGATCCGACATTTCGACGGCGGCCTCGAGCGCCTCGTCGGTGATCTGCACGCGGTGGTGCGCCTCGTAGCGGTCGCGCAGGCCGCGGAGGATCTCCAGCGCCTCGCTCTTGCTCGGCGGGTTGACCACGACCATCTGGAAGCGGCGGTCGAGGGCCCCGTCCTTCTCGATGTACTTGCGGTACTCGTCGAGCGTCGTGGCGCCGATGCACTGCACCTCGCCCCGGGCCAGGGCCGGCTTCAGGACGTTCGAGGCGTCGATCGCCCCCTCGGCCCCGCCGGCGCCGACGAGCGTGTGCAGCTCGTCGATGAACAGGATCGTGTTCTTGGCCCGGCGGACCTCGTTCATGACCGCCTTGATCCGCTCCTCGAACTGGCCGCGGTACTTCGTGCCGGCGACCATCATCGCCAGATCGAGCACCACGATCCGACGGTCGCGGAGCAGCTCCGGCACGTTGGCGTCGACGATCAACTGGGCCAGCCCTTCGACGATCGCCGTCTTGCCGACGCCGGCCTCGCCGAGCAGCACCGGGTTGTTTTTCTGGCGGCGCGAGAGGATCTGAACCACTCGCTCGATTTCATTCTGGCGGCCGATGACCGGGTCGAGCTTCCCCTGACGGGCCAGCTCGGTGAGGTCTCGCCCGAAGCTGTCGAGGGCGGGGGTCTTCGACTTGCCGCCCTTGGCCGCGGCGCCGCCGCCACCGCGTTCTGCTTCGCCGCCTGCGTCCATCCCGTGACCGAGCAAGTTGAGTACCTCCTCGCGGACTTCCTCGAGCTTCAAGCCCAGGTTCATCAAGACCTGAGCGGCCACGCCCTCCTGCTCACGCAGCAGGCCAAGCAGCAAGTGCTCCGTCCCGACGTAGTTGTGGTTGAGGTTCCTGGCCTCTTCGATCGCGTATTCGATGACCTTCTTGGCCCGGGGGGTCTGGGGCAGCTTCCCCATCGTGACCATGTCCGGGCCCGATTGGACGATTTTCTCCACCTCGACCCGGATCTTCCGCAGGTCGACGTCGAGGTTCTTCAGCACATTGGCCGCGACCCCGCTGCCCTCCTTGACCAGGCCCAGCAGCACATGCTCGGTGCCGACGTACTCGTGGTTGAAGCGCTGGGCCTCCTGGTTGGCCAGCTGCATCACCTTCCGAGCACGGTCGGTGAAACGTTCGTACATCAGCGATCGACTCCGACGGCTGTCCGGCCCGGCCGGGGCCGCGCCGGTCCGGGGCATCCTCACGGGTGTTACGACGCGGTGCGACCGCTTGTTCTGCCAATCGGTTCGGACCGGCCCGCGGGACGCTTCCCGCGATCCGACAGTCGGCCCGAGGCCCCGCTCCGGTGCCGATGACTGTTCTTACTGCCAATTGTCGGCAGTCGTCCCCCGCATTTCAACCTCTGCGGGGTGGAATCGGGCCGCTCCGGGGCCGTCCTCCGGTCATTGCTCGCCCATCTGGTCCAGGGCCCGGCGGATTTCCCACCCCCATTTCGTGCCCCCTTCCAGCTCCAAACACTGGCGAAACGCCCGCCGCGCCTCGTCCGGCTGATCGATCCGCACGAACAAGGTCCCCAGGTGCATGTACACGTCGGCGTCGGTCTCGTCCATCGTCAAGATTTGCTCGAACCGCCTCCTCGCGTCGTTCCATCGCCCGCAGAGGTAATGCTCGGTGGCCTCCCGGTACATCCGCTCGATCTCGGCCCGATACCGTTCCGGATGGCAGCGCCAGACCCACCAGAGCGTGTACGCCAGGCCCGCCAGCCAGGTGCCGACGGCCAGGGCGGTCACGAACGTGGTCAGCGCCTGCGGCACCGCCTCGGTCCAGATCAGGTGCGTCACGATCGCCAGGTTCAACGTCCCGGCGAAGACGCTCGCCAGGATCAGGCCCATCACCTCCTGCCCCGACCACACTTGCGGCAAGCCCGGCCACAGGCTCAACGCGGCAATCCAGAATCGCCTGGGCATGGTTCGGCTCCTTCCGACTCGACCCCGTTTCGCCCGAGCCCCCCGATCCGGTCGAAGGCCCCGGCCCTTCCTTTTGGGACACTTGGAAGTCTAGCGAACCTCCCTCATCCAGGCAACCTCGCTTCGCGTCACCCCCTCCCAACCCTCGCCCCCTCGGGAAGCCGCCCCGCCAGGAGACACTGAGCCTCCCCTCCCAACCCTCGCCCCCTTCGGGGGAGAGGGTGGCCGCAGGCCGGGTGAGGGGGCCCCCGCCCGCACTCCCCGCTGTGCGAATTCGCCGAGGCCCCCGCACCCCCGACGGAATGTCCTGTCACCCGTCACTCCAGCGTCACCGTCTGCTCCAGGGTGCCCCCTTTCTCCGCCTCGAACCGGATCGTCGCCTCCCCCGACCCCTGCACGAACCAGCGGACCCGCTCGATCGACCGCCCGCCCACCCCGTCCGGGAACATCACCCGCTCCGGACCGTGCTCGACCGGCTCAAGCCGCCCGAAGTCCCTGTCCAGCAATCGGCCGCCCCCCAGCACGGTCAGGTCATCCCCCGCAATCGTCGCCCGATCCGGCAGGCCGATGTTCCGCCGCCTCGCCTGGGCCGATCGGGTCGGCAGGACCCGGGCGTTCTCCACCTCGGCCGTCACCTGATACACCCCCTCGCCGATCGCCTCGACCTCCACGTCTCCCCACCGCAGCAACGGCATCTGATCGGCATGGTAGAGCACGAACGCCGTGTTCCGGTGGCACAGCTCCTCCATCAAGAACGGCGGCGGCACCCGCTGCGACTCCTTCACGAATCCGCCAATCTCGATCGGCCCATACGTCGGATGATCGAACGGCGCCCACTCCACGAAGTTCGCCCCCATCATCAGGCGATCATTCGCGAACAGTTGCGCCTCCTGCCCGGTCGCCCCCACCGCCTGCTCCAACGTCGATCCCCCCGCCGGGCTCGGGCCGAGCAACTGGGCGTTGTTCCACAGCTCATTCGTGTACGAGAAGATGCCGAGATGTTCGTACGTCCAGTTCACGAACCCGCCGCGCACCGCGTACAGATCCTTGTAAATGATCCAGTTCCGATAGAACGGCAGGAGCCGCGCCCCGACCTCGCCGATCGTCCGGGCCAGGTTCTCATCCTCTCGTGGGTACTCACCGTCGCGGCTCGGATGCGCCGGGCCTCGCAGGATCATCCCCCCGGCGTTGTGGTACGATTGCACCCCGGCAATATTCGGCCGCTCCAGGATGAACTCCGCGATCGCCCGGGTTTCGGGCCAGCAGAGCGGATACGGACCCGCCCCCCCCTGGATGTGGCCCGGCTGCCAGTCGGCCGGCCAGTTGCGGTTCATGTCGTAACCGCCCGGTGCGTCCTCGTTCACCCGGCCGTCGCCGTCGTTGTCGATCCCCTCGTAGCCGAGCAGCTCGTAGCGGTCCCCCCGGACCTCCTGATCGGGCCGGATCGGCACCATCGCCCTCGGGTCGACCGGCGAGACGACAAACGGCCCGTCCGGGCTCTTGCGGCGCATCTGGGTGATTTGCCCGTCGCCATTCAGGTCGTCATAGCCGTCCTCGTCGCTCAATCCATCCCGGTCGTCGTCGATCGGGGCCTTGCCGCTTCTTGAGCTGTTCGTCGTGTTCGGCCCGTTGAACCACCAGGCTCGGCCGTCGGGGTTCACCGTCGGGACCACATAGAAGGCCCGCTGATCGACCATCTCCGTCACGCGGTCGAGCCTGCCGTAGTTCTCCGCCAGGTACCAGACCATGTACAGGCACGCCTCGGCCGCCTGCACCTCGTTGCCGTGGATGTTCCCCTCGCAGTAGAACGCGGCTTTGCTCGTATCAGGACCCGTCTCCGGGTTGTTGATCGTGATGCACCACAGATCCCTCCCCTCGAAGCTCTTGCCCGCCGAGGCCATCGACAGCAACTCCGGATGCCCCTCCACCAACGCCCGCATCGCCTCGACCAGCTCGGGATAGTCGTACAGGCGGTTGAACGCCAGCTTCACCTTCGGCTCGAAGTACGGGCTCGCCGCCTCGTCGGCCCGGCAAGGTCGCGAGGCCAGGACGCTGCCGGTCATCACGAGGGCGATCAGGATCAGGTGTCTCATAAGGTCGTGCCGCAAGTTGTGAGGGGTACGAATGATTGAACGCGAATGGATCGGCGTGTTTGGCTAGCTGCATGCCCAACCGAAGGCCAGCATATCCGGATGGTCCGGGCACCGGGTCAGGTGGCCGCACCCCACGTCGCCGAACATGAACGCGAGGTTGTCTTCCGAATCGATCTGGAAGACCGGATTCATGCGGCGTCCGCACGTCAGGCAGTCCGGATACTCGGCCGACTGGATCCAGAAGGGCCAGCCGCCCAGCTTGTCTCCCGGCACGCAGCGATTCAGGCCCGGGTCGTTCCAGTACGCCACCGGAAGCCCCGATTCGAAAAGCCCGACCTCCGGGCATTCGATCGTGATCCGATCGTATGCCCTCGACGACGGGTCATCGAAGCGAATCGAGAGGCCGAGCGATGCAAACTCCTCGGCGTGGGGATAGTCGTCGATCGGCTCCCAACCCGTGATGACCCGGGCGGGCAAGGACGCTTCGAACCGAGGCGCCAGGTCGTCCCGGGCCGGCCCATCCGGCCGGATGACCCGGATCAGATGGGCGTCCGAGAATTGCGACCAGCCCTCGCACTCCTGCTCACATTCCGGGTTCGTGTTGACGCAATAAAAGAATTGCAGGAGTCCCGAGCCGGCCGGCCCGCCTATCCCCTCGGGCAGTCGGCCCAGATCCAGTTGCAGGAACAATGCAGTCGGCTGGCCGCAGTGCAGGCAGCGGGGCCAATCCGCCCCCTCCGGCACCCAGGGCGTGCCCGAGAACTTCGAGCAGGGCATCGGACTGTCGCCCGCCTCGGTGATCGGCCGCCAGGCGAGGCGCCGGTGCCGATCGAACCAGGGGCCGAGCCGCTGGAGCAACGCATCGAGTTCCATCGGATCACCTCCCGGGTTCGCGAGGCAGCTCGACCTCCGCCACCGCCTTGCCCGCCCTGGGCGACGACGCCTCGATCGCGACCGAATCCACCCCCTCGGGGGCCAGGACCAGCCAGCGGTATTCCTTCGAGCCGCCCGAACCGGCCAGCCGATCGATCCGATCGACGATCGGCCCGCCGAGCAGCTTCGCCTCCCCCAGCACCGGACGCACGACGATCGGGGCGGCCTGCCGGGTCGTCACCCCCTGCGCCAGCGCCGTCGGGAAGTATCCCGGGTTCTCGACGCGGGCCGACACCTCGAACACGCCGCCGCCCCTAGCGTCGGCCTTCACATCGACGATCTCAAGCGTATTCACGCGTCCGGCCAGGTCGTTGAGGAAACGGTACTGCGCCTCGATGATCCCCTCCACCTCCTCGATCGGCGGATTCACCCGCACGCCGGGCAGCCAGCCGCCCACCTCGACTTTGCCGAGCGTCGGATGTTCGACCTCCTCGAACCCCTTGAAGGCCCGGCCTCCCATCACGGTGTCGTTCCAGAACAGCCAGCGTTTCTCGCCGTCGGTCGGGGGCCTCTCCTCCCCTTCCGCCGGCTCCGGCAAGGTCGGGCCGGGCCAGAGGGACGAGGCGATGGCCACCGCCCCGAACTGGTGATAGGCCCACTCGCTCATCGCCCCGTCGGTCGTCGCCCCCAGGGCCGACGCGTTCGTCGGCGCCAGGCCGTCGCCCGTCGGCTTAGGTTCCTTCGATGCCTCCTCCTTCGATGGCTCCGGTTCGTCCTCTTCCTCGTCCTTGTCGAGGTCGGCCACGAACTGGGCGAGCATCTTACCGCGCTCCTCGGGGGTCGCATTCTCAAACTCATTCATCAAGCGGTTTTGCTCATCGTCCGGGAACTTCTCGAAGGCTTCGATCACCCGGTTGCGGACCTCCTCCGACAAGCCCGCCAGCGGATCCGCCCCGTCAGGAATCGGGGCCGGCACGGGCGCCTCGGCCGGTTCATCTGCGTCGGCCTCGGGCTTCGACGCCGGCTCCTCGTCCTCCTTCGGCGGGGCGATGGCCTCGCGATACGCCTTCGAGAGGGCGACGAAGTACGGCAGGTCGGCGTCGGCCAGCTTCGATTCCGGCTTCTTCGGCTCGGTCCGGAGCGAGTCGTGCAAGGTGAAGGTCCAGACGACACCGATCTCGGGATGGTCGTAGCAGAACTGGATCAGCCCACGGACTTCCGGCTCGCTGGCCGGGCTGTAGCCGCTCTCGTCGTTCCACTCGGTCCAGGCGTGGGGCCAGTTGCGGTTCAGGTTCACGCCGCCGCTCGGGTCCTCGTTCCGCTCGCCGTCGCCGTCGAGGTCGGTCCCCTCGGCCGCTTCGGAGTAGATCGCCCGCTCCCCCTCGGCCTCCTTCGCGGGCCGCAGGATACGCGCGTCGTCCTCGTCGGGCACGAGCGTCGCCTCGGCGTCCTTGAACCTGATGCGGAGGATCAAGGCGTCGCCGTCCAGGTCGTCCGGCCCGTCCTCGTCGGCCTGGCCGTCGCGGTCCTCGTCGGTCGGCGTCAGGTTCGTCCGCATCGCCCGGCGAGGGGTCTCGAACAGCCGCTCGGCCCCGTCCGGATTGAGCCGAGGCACGACATACACCGTATGCCGATCGAGCAGGCCCGCGATCGCCTCGTCTTCCTCATCCGGATCGGCCAGCCGCTCGATCAGGCCGAGCGCCACCTGGCTCCCGACCAGGTGATCCCCTTCCAGGTTGGCCACGATCAGGACGGCCGGCGGCCGGTGGGCCGCACCGTCCTCCTCATCGGGACGCACGCCGAGGGTCACGAGCCAGACGTCCCGCCCCTCGCCCGACTCGGCGATCGACCGCACGGAAACGGCGTCGGGCTGGGCCTCGGCCAGCCCTTGCAGGCGCATCGTCAGGGCCTCGGCATCGAGATACCCCTGCGGCACGAGCGACGGCGCGGGAGCGTCATCCGCCCGGGTCGGGCCGGGCAGCGACAGGACGACGAGCGCGAGCAGGTGCGGGAGCGTCGCGAGCGCTCCGATCCGTTGGATGATCACGGTGCGTTCTCTCGGTGGCAAGGGCAACAGGCGGTCGATCGTCGGCGGAATGAACGAGTTCGGAGATCGACTCTAACCGGCCGAGCAGGGCGGAACCAGCCCCCGCAGTGGCCCGGCAAGACAAGCCGGACCGGGCGGCCTCGTCGGGGAGATTCGCGAGGTCTCCCCGAGGCCGCCCGGTGCCGAAGGCTCCCGAATGCTCGACGCTCGCGAGGCTCGGGTCGCGGCCGAGGTCGCGAGGGGTCGAGCACAGGCGCCGGAGATTGACCCAGGACGTTCGGTTCCGATCGGCGTCGGGTCGCGGCCGGGCCGATCGCTTCCGCGCGTCCATCAGGTCAATGGGGTGGGCACGGCCCTCGATTCGGTCGAGGGGCGGTGCAGCGAACCCACCGCCCGGCGGGGCCCTCGGCAGGTGGGGGTCTCGCGGTCGGCAGCGTCGATCACGGTGCGAGGATGTGCTCGATTCACAACTCTCAGGATGCGTCGTCGAGATGGTCGCGCGGCCAGCGGCCGTCTTCTGCTCCGGACTCTTGCTGATCGTCAGGCGGGTGCCCGGTCGCAGGAGCGGTCGGCCGATCGCCTCATCCGGGTTCGATGGGGCGAGGTGGCGGTCTTCTGATGAAAGTGGCTCGTCCGGGGTGTCCGGGTGGTCCGGTGCGGAGGCGGTCCGAGTCGCCGGGCCGATCGGTTCGGCCGGTTCGACCCGATCGGGCGGCGAGGCCGAGCCTGCCGCCGCGTCGTCGTCCTCGTCGGAGGAGCCGGTCCGGTCGCCGTCGGCGGAGGCTGCTTCCGGCTCCCGGGGGGTCGGCAGCTCGGGTCCGGACGGCTCGGGGGCCGGCGGAGGCGCCGGTCGGTACGGAGCCATCGGCGGCGGGGAGGCCGGGGCGGGGACGACTCCGACGCCTCCGGACATGGTGATCAGATCATTCAGATAGCTCTGCAAGTCCTGGCCATAGCCGACGATCCCCCCCTGGTCCGGCCCGATCGCGGCCTCGGGCTGCTGCGGCGGCGGCGGGGCCGGGGGAGTCGGCTCGGGCGGCGGCGGCTCGGGCGAGTGGTAGGCATCCCCCACGATCGACTCGGCCAGCTCCGCGGCGCTGGCTCCCCAGCGATCGTCGTCCTCGTCCTCGTCGTCGTTCCAGTCCTCGTCCTCGTCGTCGTCGTCCTCCTCCTCAGACTGAGCGGAATCCTGGCCGGGATGGTGCTCGGACCAATGCGCCTCGTCATCCTCGGTGTCGGGGCCGAGGGCGGCCGGGTCCTCGTCCTCCGAGGGGTCGGCCGAGTCGTCCTGATCTCCTTCGTCGTCGAAGTCGTCCGGGTCCCAGTGATGGCGAATCGGGTCGTTCGGATCGTCGTCGGGCGGGGGATCATCGTCTTCGGGGTCATCGTCGGGCGGTGGGTCGTCGTCTTCGGGTCCGTCGTCCTCGTTTTCCTCGTCGTCTTCGGGGTCGTCGTTGTCATCTTCCTCGGGAGGAGTGACATCCAGGTCGTCCGGGAAGTCGTCGATCTGCTGGCCGGACAACTCACCCTTCGGATCGGCGTCGAGATCATCCTCATCCCGAGAGGACGGCCCTTCAATTTTTTGATAAAAATGTTCTGATGTGTCGTATTGTGCTTCGTGTTCTGTCTCGGAGTCGTCGGACGTTCCAGGGGGATCGTAGCGTTCAGGCTCGGGCAGATCAGGCTCGTCGAGGGTCGCCGGTCCGAAGCCGGAGGACTCGGGTTCCGGCAGGGGTTGGGGATCAGGTCCAGGTTCGGGATCAGAGGTCGAGGGTTCGAGATCGCTTCCGGGTTCCTTCGGAGCCGTCGGTGGCTCCTCGATCGTCGGCGCGGCGGAGAGGTCCACCGGATCCGGTCCGAGGGGCAGGGGAGGCGCCTCGGGAGCGGCAGGGATCGGCTCAGGTTCGGGCTGAGGCTGCGGATCAAGGTTCGGGGTCTCGAGGACCCTCGGCTCCATCGCCACCGAGCCATCCAGCGTCTGGGGGCCTTCGGGCGAGCCGTCGGGGTCGGCGTTCGGGTCGGTCGAGAGCGGGGTCTCCTGCCGGACGAACTGGTTCGGGCCGACGCGGACCCAGGCGACCTCGGTCGGCGGTTCGGGCGGCGGCTCGGCCTTCTTGCGGCGTCGGCGTCGGGTCTTCGGCGCGGGGGTCGGGGGCGCCGGCTCGGCCGATGCCTCGGGCGTCGGCTCGGACGAGGCCGGGGGTTCGGTCGGCTCGGGGTCGTCGAGGGTGGCGGCCTGCTTCCGGCGGGCGAACCAGCCCCGGACGGCGGACGGTTGAGGCTCCCTGGGGTCCGGTTCCGGGGCCGCGGCCGAGGGCTCGGGGACCGGGTCGGCCTGGGCCGGATCGACCCGGCGCCGCATGCCGAAGCGGCTTCGCCTGGCCGGAGGCTCGGCGGGTGCGGGCGGTTCGGGCTCTGGCGACGGGGCGGGAGGGGGGATCAGGCGGTCGGCGGTCTGGAGGCCCGCCCCGGAATCGGCCCCGGCGTCGCCGGTGGCCCTGGTGCGGGGGCCGCCCCGGGGTCCGAGCAGGATCCAGGCCATCAGGATCAGGTAGGGGGGGACGAACCAGGCGTTGACGCGGGCGACGGCCAGGCTGGTCACGGCGATCAGGGCCACCAGGCCCGCCACCGCGACCCAGCGCAGTCGCCTCGTCGAGACCGGCGGAGCCCCCGTCCTGGGGGCCGTCGGCCCGGCATCAAGCGCCGGATCATCGCCGCGTCGTTCGGCTTCCAAGGTCCTGACCGCTCCCTCGGTTCAAGTCCGGAAGCCCGGCAACCGGGCACCCGGACGACGCCTCCGCGTCTCGTTCGACCGTCCGAACGGGCATGATGGCCGAGATGCTCCCGATCGTCCAGGGAGGTTTCGGGCTTCGGCTCCTTTGTCAAGACGGGGGAAGAGGTTGCGTCACGATTCAGGTGCGGGCGGCGTGCAGGAGGCGGTCGGCCCCGAGGGCCCTCAGGTCGGCGGCGACCCGCAGGCCGAGCCCCTCGGGGTCGTCCCGCGGGCCGGTCCACGAGGCGTCGATCCGCTCTCGGCCGTCGGGGTCGAAGACGGCCACATCGAGGGCCAGCAGGTCGCCCTCGACCTGGCGGCCCCAGGCGGCGAGGGGGACCATGCAGCCCCCCTCCAGCTCGGCCAGGCAGGCCCGCTCGGCCAGCACGGCGCGGCGGGACGGGAGATGATCGAGCGGGGCGAGCACGGCCAGCGTCGCCTCGTCGTCGCCCCGGCACTCGATCCCGAGCGCCCCCTGACCGACCGCCGGCAGGAAGACCGGGGGGCCGAGCCGCTCGGTGATCTGCCCGTCGAGCCCCAGGCGATGCAGGCCCGACATGGCCAGGACGACCGCGTCCAGCTCGCCGCTCGTGGCCTTGGCCAACCGGGTTTCGACGTTGCCACGGATGCCGACGACGTTCAGGTCGGGCCGGGCGTGGCGGAGCATCGCCTGGCGGCGGAGCGAGCCGGTGCCGACGGTCGCCCCTTCGGGGAGGGCGTCGAGGGTCCGGTGCCGGGGGGCGATCAGGGCGTCGGCCGGGTCTTCGCGATCGGGGACCGCGCCCAGGGTCAAGGCGTCGGGGCCTCGGGTGGGGAGGTCCTTGAGGCTGTGGACGGCCAGCTCGACCTCGTGGTCGAGCAGGGCCCGCTGGATCTCCTTGGTGAACAGGCCGGTGCCGCCGGAGGAGGCGCCGGCGATCTGGGCCAGGGGAGAGTTGCGGTCGCGGTCGCCCCGGGTCCGGATCTCGACCAGCTCGACGCGGAGGCCGGGGTGGGCCGCCCGCAGGCGATCGGCGACCCAGTCGGCCTGCCAGCGGGCCAGGGCGCTGCCACGTGTCCCGATCCGTACCACCGATGCCCCGTCCATCGCTCACCCTCTCCCTTCGGCGCGGCCGATGACGACGGCCACGACCGAACCGACACCCGCTCGCTTCAGGGCCCGACTGGCGGCGGAGCAGGTGGCGCCGGTGGTCAGGATGTCATCGACCAGCAAGACCGGCGCGCCGGCCAGCGACGCCAGGCGTCGCCGATGGGCCTGGAAGGCCCCCCGCATCTGCCGGTGCCGCTCGACCCGACCGGCCCGCCAGAGGGCCGAGGTCGGCCGGACGCGCCGCAAGCCTCGAACCATCGGCAGGCCGAGCCGATCGGCGAGGGCCTGGGCCAGCGCCTCCGCCTGATTGTACCGGCGTTGCCAGTGTCTGAACGGGTGCAAGGCGACGGGCACGACGGCCCGGGCGTCGGCATATGCCAGCTCCTCGGCCCGGGCTTCGACCAGGATGTCGATTAGCTGGGGGGCGAGCCAGGCCCCCCGGGCCGACTTCAGGCGGAGGCAGAGGTGGCGGATCGGGCCGTGATAGGGGCCGATGGCCAGGGCGGCATCGAACCCGAGGCGGCGGCCCGAGCAGTCGCCGCAGCCGTCCTCCCGGGTGGCGAAGGGGCCGACCGGCAGGGCGCAGCGGCGGCAGGCCGGCCCGGCGGCGTCGAGCAGCTCGTCGCGGCAGTCGTCGCAGAGGCCGGCCGAGGCACGATCGGCACCGGCCCAGGAGTCGCAGACGAGGCAGGAGCCGGGGAACGCCAGCCCCCCGAAGGCCCGACCAAGCTGTTCTCGGAGGACCCGCAAGGCCGGCGACCCGAGCGGCCCGGAAGCTCGATCGTCGTCCATCGCCGGGCGGCTCCGAAGGGAGGCAAGGTCGGGCAGCGTCGAGGCCCCGGAGACCGCCCCCGGGATTGGCCTTGCGTCGGGAACCATTCTGACGAGGGACGCCGGATCGCGGTAGGGGCGTGCCCCGGTTCGTGAGGGATGGGATCGAGGGCGACGCGACGGCGGGAGCGGGAGGGGGCCGGGACCGCCGGCGCCCGGCGCCGATGCGGTCCCGGTGATGCCGGGCAGGAGGTCACGATTGCGGGTTGTCCCCCGACTCCTCTTCCGATTCCGAGCCGTTGCCCGAGGGGGTCTCGGAGGAGCCGTCGTCGGAGGGAGTCTCCGACTCGTCCGCCGAGCCGTCGTCGGAGGTGTTGTCCGGCAGGGCCGGCTCGACGTTCGGCTCGTCGCCGGATTCGGGGGCCGCGTCGTTGGGCATGGCCGCTTCATCGCTCGGGGGAGCGGCCGGCTCGTCGGCCAGGGCGGCCTCGTCCACGGGGGTGCCGGGCACGTCGACGGTCGGCGTGGTGGGGTTCTGGTTCTCGATCCGGGCGCCCTCGGCCGGGCTGGCGACGTTCTCCTCGGGGGCGGGTTGGTCGCCGCAGCCGACGAGGACGAGCAGGCTCAGCGCGAGTCCGAGATGAGTCGTAAGGCGGATCATGAGAATGCTCCTGGATTGGTTGAAAGGTTCATTTCGTCAAGGACCAGGTGGGAGGCCAAGGGGCTGCAATCACTGTGCCAGGAATTCAGGAGGACGGCGGGCGTTGGCCCGAGCGGAGATACGGCTCGAGCTGCGATCGGAGTTCCATGCGGGCCCGGGCGAGGAGGGACTTGACGGCGGCCTCGGATCGGTTCATCACGGCGGCGATCTCGGCGTAGCTCATCTCCTCGAACTTGTTGAGCAGGACGGCGAGGCGCTGGTCGTCGCCGAGGGAGCCGACGGCCTCGCGGACGACCTCGCCCAGCTCCGACTGGCGGAGCTGGCCCGAGGCGGTGCCGCCGGGGGCGGCCACCCGCTCGGCGGCGGGCAGGCCGGGGCGGCTGTCGGTGCCGGTGTCGAGCGACCCGGCCGGGCGTCGTCCCTTGCCGCGCAGGTGGTTCAGGGCCAGGTTGTTGGCGATCGTGAACATCCAGGTCGAGAACCTGGCCTGCGGCTTGTACCCCTTGCGGGCGCGATAGATGCGGAGGAAGACCTCCTGGGCGAGATCCTCGGCGTCGGCGGCGTCGCCGACGAGGTGGGCGAGCACCGCGATCAGGCGGTCCTGGTAGCGGCGGACGAGCACCTCGAAGGCCCCCTGCACGTCGTCCCGGACCTGGAGCATCAGGCGCGTGTCGGGATCCTGGGCCAGGAGCTGCTGCTCGAGGTGATGCGTCTGGGTCTGGGTCTGGGTCGGGCCGCCGTTGGATGCCACGGGGTCGGTCCCTCCGGAGGTCCGGTCGCGGTAAGAACGATTGATGGATTGATGAGTCGGGTGCGTGAGATCGGGGCGCCTGCCCGGCGAGGCGGTCGGATCAGGACGGGCCGAGGGGGACGAGGCCCGGGCGGTTCGGGTCGGGCTGCAGGCGTCGGCGGAGCTGGCCGCAGGCGGCGTCGATCTCGCGGCCCTTGGTCTTGCGGACGCTGACGCTGACCCCGCGATCCCGGACGATCCGCTCGAAGCGGCGGACCGACTCGGCCGACGGCCGCTGGTACGGCAGGCCGGCGACCGGGTTGTAGGGGATGACGTTGACGTGGGCCTTGCGGCCGCTGAGGAGCCGGCCGAGCGCCTCGGCATGCTCGGGGCGGTCGTTCAGGTCGGCGAGGAGGACGTACTCGAAGGTCACCTGCCGGCCGCTCCGTTGGAAGTAGGCGTCGGCGGCGTCCATCACGGCATCGAGCCCCACCTTGGCGTTGATCGGCACGAGGAGGTCGCGGAGTTCCGGGGTCGGGGCGTGCAGGGAGACGGCCAGGTGGTACTGGCGGTCCAGCTCGGCCAGCTTGCGCATCTTCTCGGGCAGGCCGACGGTCGAGATCGTCACCCGGCGCTGGCCAAAGTTGAGCCCTTCGGGCGAGCAGAGGCGGTCGAGGGCCGGGATCAGGTGGTCGAGGTTGGCCAGGCTCTCGCCCATGCCCATGACGACGAGGTTCGTCAGCCGGTCGTCGGGGGGCAGGAGGTTCCGGAGGCGGAGGACCTGTTCCAGGATCTCGGCGGTGGTGAGGTTCCGCTCGACCCCTTTGAGGCCGCTGGCGCAGAAGACGCAGCCCATGCCGCAGCCGACCTGCGAGCTGATGCAGACGGTCCGGCGGTCGGCCTCGGCCATGAGGACGCACTCGATCGTGCGGCCGTCCTGGCAGCGGAGCAGGAGCTTGTCGGTGCCGTCGGGGGAGACGTGGTGGTGGGCGATCTCGGTGCCGAAGACGGCCCACTCGGCGTCGAGTTCGGCGCGGAGCGACTTGGGCAGGTCGCTCATCGTCTCGAACGACTCGGCCCGGCGGTCGAAGGCCCAGCGCACGACCTGGCGGGCCCGGTAGGTCGGGTGGCCGTGGTCGGTCATCCAGGCGCTGAGGTCGGCGGTGGAGGCGTCGAGCAGGGGGCGTTTCATGGGGACTCGTCGGGGGAAATCGCGAGGGCGCGGAACTCGGGAACCTTGCTTGGATTATCGCATGGCAGAGGCCCGGCGAGAAGTCGGAACGTCGGGCGAGGTTGGGGGGGCCGGGGAGCCCGGTGAGGGGACTTCGCGCGGAGCCGCGGGGCAGGGAGCGGCAGGGGGGCTCCGACAGGATCATGGCTCGCTCCGCCCGTCGAGCCCGGGGATTCGGGCGAGAGCGCTCGGGGCGACACCGCCGGGTTCGGGCGATCCGCGGCCCGGGCGGAGGGGCCGGGAGGGGTCGGCCAGGGCGCCCCTGGCGGCTGCTTGCTCCGGGCCTGCGCACTGGGCCGGGGGGGGATCGGTGCGCTGGTCGTCGCCGGGGAGAGGGGAAGGAGGGGTGTCGTGCAAGGGGTTTGTCCGGTGGGAGTTATGTCCGCCCTTCGGTTCGGTGCGCGGGGGGGAAATGGGTTCGCTCCGTCGCGAGGGATCGTGCGGTGAGCGGGGATTGGGACCGGGTTCGGGAGGCTCGGGTTCGGGAGGTGAGGGCGGTCGATGGGGGGAGAGTGCCGGGGGGGAGGAGGTATCGTCGAGCGGGGCGGAGGGGACGGGAGGGGGGTCGTCGGTGAGTGCAGGGGAGCGGTCGGCGAGAGGTCGCTGGGCGAACAGGAGGCGTAAGCGGGCGTAAATCTGGCGTCTACTGGTGGTTGTTCGTTTCGGTACGCTGCGGTGGCAGCCCCCTCACCCGGCCTGCGGCCACCCTCTCCCCCGCAATCGGGGGCGAGGGTTGAGAGGGCTCGCTCGTCAGGAGAGGCCGATCCGTGTCTGG
>NZ_JBFEFH010000051.1:0-16454 GCF_040717455.1 Tautonia sp. JC769 | reverse complement strand
CGGGAGTGGAGCGAACGGCCCGGTCGACCCGGTCCCCCCCGCTCGCCTCGGCGGCCGGCTCGCTCCAACGGGAGCTTGGGCGGCGAACGCCGTGCCCGTACGAGCACGCTCGTCGTGCGCTCAACTCCCGGTTAGGCGGCGACCGTCGGGACATCGCTCAACCCCTCGCGTCGGCACGGTGGCGGGGACGACCACCGGCTCCGTGACACACTCGGGCAGGGGGTGTCGCTTCCCTGCGGCGGCATGGGTGTTCACCTCAGCTTATGTTCAAGCCGAGGCGGTCGCCTCCTATCCTGGTTTCGGCGCACGATTCGTCGCATTTGCGACACAGCGGCGTCCGATAATTCGTGAAACAACACGACTGAACGCTCGTCTAATCCCGGGCGTCACATCATAAATGTGGCGGCAATCGCGGGAGATTGCAAGGAATTTCCCGGTCTTCGACGGACAAACACGAACAGAAGACCGCGCGTGAGGGATCAACGGCGGGTGGTTCGGACGACGCCCCGTCGTCCGGGCGGCGAAGCCGCAAGAGGCCGTTTGAACCCGCCTCGCGCCTCCCATCCCCGCCCGGCCTCCTCGGGACGCCCTGACCCGCGGCCCGCCCAGGAGGCCCCCCGAAGGCGGCTCTCCAAGCCCCATCCGACCGCGCAAAATGCCCCCCCTCCCCGCTTTTTGTGACTGGCGTGACCGATTTCCACGATGGTAATGAGAGACGAGGCCCTCGATCCGGCCCGGCGACGCCGCCGCGCCCGATCACCCAAGGCACCCGGGGGGCCGACCGCCACCATCCCCACACCGACCGCGATCCGTCCCCGGCGAACAGCCGAACCGATCGCGCCGGCCATGCTTCCAGGACCACTCCCATGAGCCATCACCAGACCTCCCCATCCCCCGATGAATCGCCCCGACCCCAGGAGCCGAACACGAACCCCGACGCCCCCCGCCCCCCGGGTCCGCGATCCGAACGCGGCAAGCGCCGCAGCCGAGACAACGCCCGGCGACACGGCCTGACCGCCCGGCTCCCCGACGGCGCCGCCGAGGCCGCCCTCATGCAAGAGTTCGCCGACCGCTGGACGGAGCAGCTCGGCGCCGAGACCGAGGCCGAGGAGGCCCTCATCCGCGGCTCCGCCCTCGCCTACGCCCGGCTCGAACGCTGCCGCACCGTCGAGGAGGCCACCCTCTCCCAGGCCTCGCGCGACGCCGTCGACCGCTGGGAGAAGAAACAACGCCACGCCGCCCGACGCCTCGCCCAGAACCTCCCCCGAGACCCCATGAACACCGCCCTCGACCTCGAAGGCACCTCCTTCGGCTGCGAGTGGCTCAGCCGCCACTGGGTCCAGCTCGACGCCAAACTGGAACAAGGCATCACCTGGGACCGCGACGACATGAACCGCGCCCTGCTCCTGCTCGGCTACCACCCCCAGAAGCCCGGCCCCGACGCCGACGCCGACCTCCGCGCCCACTGGCACCTCGTCCGCGTCTGCTCCGGCGCCCCCGGCGACCCGTTGCCCGGCCAACCGACCCACCCCGTCCCCGCCCGGGCCGACCTCCGCGCCCGGATCGCCCGCGAACTCGACCGGCTCGACGCGCTGCGCGACCGGCGCTGGCTCGAGCACGACGCCGACCAGGCCGCCGCCGTCGCCCGGCTCGCCCTGATCGACACCAGCAAGGACGGCCAGCTCCGCCAGCGCTACCGCCGCGAGGCCTTCTCCGAGATGCTCCGCGGCATCAACCAGCTCATGCGCCTCCGCGTCGAGCGGAGCAAGGACCAGGACCGCCAGTGGCACCAGGCCCACCCCCACCTCTCCCGCAAGCGCCTCGCCGACACCCCCTCCACCCGCCCCGGCTTCCCCAACCTCGCCCCCGCGCCCGCCGCCCCCCCCACCCCCGCCGCCGACCCGGCACGCCCCGATCCCTCCCCGCCGCCGAACTCCCGAAACGAACCGCCTCCCACCGCCCCCGAGCCCCAAAACGATCGACACAACCCATTGAAATCAAACAACTTGCACTACACCACCCCTGATGCTTCTTTCCCCGACCCCAGGCGCACCGAGCCGACCCCGTCGGCGTCCCCGACCATCTCTAGCCGCCCCCGATCCGCGGGATCTCCACCCGATCCCAGCCCGATCCGCGGCGATCACGGCCCCCAACGCCCCTGATCCCCCCCCTTTGCCCATCCTTTCCATCCTCGTAGGGTGCTGTCGAGTCTTCGAAGACGCACCTCCCCGGAGACCGTCCGCCCTCACGGCGGGGACGATCCGCCTTCACCGCCCCGTCCCCGGACGGCCCCGGTGGCTCGCCAACCACCGGGGCGGCGCAGCCGCAAGAGGGCACGGGAGGCCCCATCGAAACCTCTCATCGCTCCGCGAACCCGGTTGGCGAGCCACCGGAGCCACCCGCAACGCATCCCCTACGGACCGAACGTGGATGACCCGGCTCACCCCGATCACCTACACCCCCAAGCCTGACCGATTACCCGCCTCCCCCTGCTCTTTCCCAACCCGGCATCTCGTCCCAGGCCACGGCAGTTCACCAGCTTATGGTATCTCCCGGCCGATCGGGCCACCGAACACGATTTGCGTCGATTTCTCGGCCCCAACTGCGAATGCACCGGTATCCAATCCGCGTCATCGGGGCATATGATTGAGGACCAGCACCGAGCATCATCGTCCCCAGGCCCAAGGAGGCCGACCACCCATGAGACGCACCATCACGACCCTCGGCGCCACCGGATTGCTCGCGGCCCTGCTCCTGGCCGCCCCCGCCCCCGAGGCGAAGGGGCAAGGGGCGATCGGCTTCCAGCCGGTCATCACGCCGTTCGCCGACGGGGTCTTCCTCAACGCCACGCCGGCCGTCTCGGCCGACCGCCGCTACGTCCGCCTCGGCGGCATCAACGCCTCGTTCCAGGCCCTCCGGGGGGTCCAGCCCTTCACCTTCACCGCCGGTGGCGTGGCCGGCGGCGGCGTCGGCGGGGGTTTCGGCGGCTTCGGCGGCGTCGGCAATGTCGGCGGCCTGGGGGCCGTCAGCAACTTCGGCAACGTCGGCGTCGTGCCGGGCCTCGGGCTGGCCGGGCCGGTCGGCTTCCCCGCCTACGGCTACGGCTGGCCGGGGTACTACGGCGGCTACCCCTACACCGTCTCCGGCATCCCCGCCGGCCCGCTCTACACCGGCCCCATGTGGATGCCCCCGCAGACGATCAACGCCCTCGTCCCGACCGGCGGCTCGATCATGAACTCGATCGCCCCCGGAAGCTGGCGCTTCGGCGGCTGGTGAGCCGGGCCGGGCCGCCCGTCACCCCCGGGAATCCGACCCCGACCCCGGCCGGCCCGCGACGATCGCCCCCAGATCCACCGGGCCGGCCTTGAGCAGCGGGACCACGTAGCGCCTCAAAAAGGGGGGCATGTCGACCGCCAGGTGCCCCCCCAGATACCCGACCCTCGCCATCGACGGCCGCCATCGCACGTGGCGGACCTTGGCGGCGAACGCGGCCGCATCGGCCCCGCCCATCGACCCCGGATCCGGCCCCCGGAACCCGACCAACCCCGCCCCCACCCCCCGGACCCGGTCGATCGTCCCGAACGCCCAGGTCCCGGCCCCGAGCAGGGCGAAATCCAACGGGGAGATGAACACCACCAGCTCCCGCCGCACGCCCCGCAAGGCCTTCGACAGGTCGTACCCCGGCGAGACGGCCGGGGCCAGCAGGACCACCCGCTCGACGCTCCCCTCGGGCAAGCCCTCCAGCGCCCGGAGCACCACCCCGGCCCCCCCCGACTTCCCGACCAGGAAGACCGGGCCTTCCGGATGCCGGCCGAGGAACTCCCGGACCTGCTCGGCCATCTGCCCGGCGTGACGGGCCACGTTGTCCGATCGGGTCAGGTCCGCCAGCCACCGCCCGACCCCGTGCCCCCACCGCACCGTGCGGACCTCCAGCGGCAGTCGGCATTGCGGCACCAGCCTCCCCAAACTCCCGGCGCACAGGTCCAGGCCGCCGATGCCGTCGGCCACCAGGACCAGGCCCCGCGGCCCCCCATCCGGCCCCGCCACATACGCCATCGGCCGCCCGTCCGCGCCCGCAGAATCCTCGCCGCGTGCCGTGGCCGTCGTGTTCGTGTTCATGCCCCTCATTCTGAAAGGCCCAGCCTCGGATCGACAAGCCCCCCCCGCCCCGGATCGGGACCGCCCCCCGCCCCCGGACGGCCCCGGCAGGGTGGGTCATTGGCCGCATGATCGCCAGGCGTTACCATCGCGCCCCGGCCGCATCCCCGGTCCTCGGGGTCTTCCCGGCGGCCCGCACCGCCCGTCACCTCGCTCGCGTTCCCGGAGATCTCCCGACCATGACGACGCCGACGCTCCCCCCGAGGTTCACCCCCTTCCTGCCCGTCCGATCGATCGCCCTGGCCTGCCTCGCCCTGGCAATGCTCCTGGCCGCCGGACCCGATGCCCGGGCCGACGATCACGAGTTCCAGGCCGGGGCCGCCATGCGGGTCATCACCCCCAATCCGTTGCTCCCCGTCTCCGGGGGCATGGGCCGGCCCGAGCCGGCCACCGAGACGCGCGGCGAGCTCACCGCCCGGGCCCTCGTCTTCCGCAAGGGGGGGGAGTCGGTCGCCATCGTCTCGCTCGACCTGCTCGGCTTCCCCTCGGTCCTCTGCGACCGGGTCCGGGCGAAGGTCGATCGCATCCCGGCCGAGAACATCCTGATCGGCGTCACCCACACCCACAGCGCCCCCGATTGCTACGCCTTCCCCGACGGCCAGGGGGGGCACACCGCCGACCTCGACTACCTCGACACCGTCTGCAACCGGGCCGCCGAGGCCGTCAACGCCGCCATCGACCAGCTCCGGCCCGCCCGGCTCCGCGTCGCCACCGGCGAGGCCGCCGAGCGGATCGCCTTCAATTACTACGCCCCCGCCCTCTACGACCGTCGCATGAGCATCCTCCAGGCCGTCGATCCCGAGGGCGCCGCCATCGCCACCCTGGTCAATTACGCCGTCCACCCCGAGGTGCTCGGCAACGGCCTGGGCATCCTCAGCCCCGACCTGATCGGCCCCTTCTGCGAGCGGGTCGAGGAAACCGTCGGCGGCCTCGCCCTGTTCATGAACGGCGCCCAGGGGGGGATGGTCACGGCCGACAACCGCGACATGGACGCCAAGGGCGACCCCCTCGCCGCCCGATGGCCCGGCATCCAGACCTGGGACGAGTGCCTCCGGATCGGTCACCTGATGGCCGACGAGGCCCTCCGCATCCTCGGCGACGCCCCCGAGCAGGCCGACCCGGCCCTCGAATGCCATGCCGAGGACGTCACCTTCCCCGTCGAGTCCGAAGACCTCTGGAACGTCGTCCTGTACTCCCCCCTGGACTACCCCCGCAACGAGGCCGACCGCTCGGTGACCAGCCGGATCAACCTGGTGAACCTCGGCAACGCCCAGATCCTCACCATCCCCGGCGAGGCCATGCCCAACGTCGGCTTCTATCTGAAGCGGAAGATGCGGGGCGAGCACAACCTGCTCTTCGGCCTGACCAACGACGCCTTCGGCTACATCCTCGCCCGGGTCGACTTCCAGAGCTTCCCGCGCTACGACTACGTCTCCCGCGTCTGCCTCGGCGAGATGACCGGCGAGATCCTGATGGAGGCCGCGCTCGGCCTCGTCGACCGCGCCTCACCGATCAACGAAAATCAAGAACAAGCACATCATGACGATTGACGCGCCATCACTTCTGCCATCGTCGGCTGATGAACCCCCGGCGTCGGGGCGATCATCGGTGGGCGTGGCCGCCCGGCCGGGGAGGCGGCTCGCCCCGGCCGGTCAGGCGGTGCCACGTCCGACGGCGATGGCGGTCGGAGGGCAGCTCGATCGAGCCGTTGCGGAAGGCGATCCCCCCGACGGTGGCGTTGCGGAGGTAGGAGTCGGCGTCGATCGTGCCCGACTCCCAGATGAAGTGGCCGGTGGCGGTGTCCCGGGCGAACAGGGCCAGGCGGGTCACGCCGTACTGGTCGGTCCGGGTGGCCAGGGCGGCCTCCCCCATCGCCATCGGCGGCACGAACGGCAGGGCCCCCATCATGGTATTGGCGGGGATGCCGAGGATCATCGAGTTCGAGTTCGTGCCGTAGACCCCCGCCGACGCCTCGACGACCACCTCGGCCTCCTCCGGGTCGTCGACCAGGATCACCCCCTGCCGGGCCATCGACTCGCGGAGCCGGTAGACCATCCAGTGCTTGTCCGGCCCGTTGAGCAGGGCGTCGTCGAGCTTCACCGGCGTGGCCGCGAACTGCGAGAAGTCGACCGCCCCGATCGCCTGGTCCCAGGCCTCGGTCAGCAAGAGCTGCTCGGTCGCCGACCTCGGCGTGTCGGTCACGCGGATCGACCCGCACCCCGCCCCCGCGCCGACCATCAGCAAGAGCACGACGGCCCCGACCGCCATCCTGGCCGTCCGCCCGATTTCGCTCCGGTCGGACCTCAGCATCCTTCGCCGCTCCCCCCTGGACCGATCCCAGGCACATCGCCCCGCCGGGCCAATCCTACACTCCGGATAGACGAGCCAGGCCCTTCCCATTGTTGTCTTCGGAAGAATCCGACCCTCGCCCCCAGCCCGCCGAGCCTTCAACCCGACCCGACGCCGCGTTGCACCGATTGGGCAAACTGCGCCCTTTCCGGGCAACTTTGCGGGCAAGACAATGCATTTCCATCCCGGGAGCCTGGCGGTGGGCCGACCGCGAGAGCCCCGCACCGGACGCAGGAACTTTCAAGAATTTCGATATTTAGTGATCAATCTCGTCAAATTTTCCTGGTGATCTGATGGCGACGATCGGGTCCAATCCTCAAGGGTGGCTCTCGAGGATCGCCTCAACCGGCCTTGCAACTTGGCCTTGCCCAGAATTCCCCGCCGCGAGGAAGGAGGCAACTCCCGTGTCCCATTTCCGCCTCGCCTTGTCGCTGGCAGGATTGATCCTGCTCGGCTCGCAGGCTTTCCCAATCGCATCTGCCGATGCCCCGGCACCTCCCGGGCCGATCGGCGAGCAATCCGACGCCGACGCCGACGCCACGGGATTGTTGACGATCTCAGGCACAGTCCTGTCGCCCGACGGTGACCCCGCGGCGGGGGCGACGGTGGAGGCGATCAGCAGGCCGGAAGGACGGCCGATCGCATCCCGGACGGACGATCGGGGCCGGTTCCGGCTCCGAGGGATCTTCGGGAACGTCGTCAACCTCCATGCCTCCTCGTCGGACGGAACCCATCAGGAGATCGTCACGGTCCCGGCCGCCGCGGCCCGGACCGCGTTCGCGACGCCGATCGAACTCAGGCTCTCGCCCGCGATCGCCCACGAGGTCGTCGTCGTCACGTCGAACGGCGAGGCGGTGGCCGGGGCACACGTCGTCGCTTCGGGAAACGGCTTCAGGATCCGGGGGCTCACCGGCGAGGACGGCACGGCCGGCTTGCGGCTCCCGGCGGGAGAGCCGCTCGGAGGGGTCGTCGCCTGGCATCCGGAGTCGGGCGTCAACGGGTTGCGAGACCTGGAGGAGCATCCCCTCCCGGACGAGACCCGGATTTCGCTCCTGCCGCCGGGGCCTCATCGGGTCCTCGTGCTCGACCCGGAAGGGGAGCCGGTCGAGGGCCTGGAGCTTGAGGTCAACGCCCGGACGGAGCACTCGGGCTGGATCGTTACCGACCAGATCGAGGAGGCACGCGTCCGGACCGACGCCGAGGGCGAGGCGATCGTGCCCTGGATGCCCCAAGAGAATTTGAGATACGTGGATCTCAACATCCTGACACAGGATTGGAAGATCGATCGGGTCGACCTGGAGCGGCTGGCCGAGGGGATCACCACGGTCCACGCCCGTCGCAAGGTCGCCGTCGAGGGTCGGCTCGTCATGCCCGAGGGCGTCGGCGCCAGGGGGCTCCTGGTCACGGGGTTCGGATTCGGACCCGGTGACCGCGGCGACAACCCGGCCGCCCGCGTGCGGGACGACGGCCGATTCACGCTCCACATCCCTTCGGATCATGCTTATGTGCTGGGAGTCGCGGACGTCGAGTGGGCCAGCGACCACTGGTCGGGCCTGATCCTCGGCAAGGAGACCTGGGAGCCCGCCGACGTGACCCTCAACGCCTACCCGGCGACCCCCCTGGCCGTGCGAGTGACCCGGGGTCCGGAGCGTGCCCCCGTCGTCGGCACCTGGGTGAACGTCTCAAGCCGGGGGATCGTGGACTGGGTCGACGCCGGCGGCGAGAAACGCTCGGGCCGCGCCGGCGTCCAGGATTGGCTGACGACCGATGCCGACGGACTGGCCCGGACGGGGGTCGGCCGTGGGGAACTCGAACTGCGTCTGCGATCGGGAGACTGGACCGAGGAGCGGACGATCGAGGTCGCCTCGGGAGAGCCGATCGAGGTCGACTTTTTCCGCCCCTGGCTCGGCGATCGGCAGGTCGCCGTGAGCCTGACCCTCGACGGGGCCCGCTACGAGCCTTCCGAAAACCTCATCGCCGAGGCCTGGTCGCCGCGGCCTCCGTACCTCCCGCTCGAATTCGAGGTCGAGGCCCGGCCCGACGGCACCTTCGCGGTTGGGTTCGACGCCGAGGATCTCTCGGTGTTCATCTTCGACCCCGACCGGCGGCGGAGCGGGTTCGCCCGGCTCGGCCCGGGAGACTCCGAGGTCGAGCTGACGATGGAGCCGATGGCTTCCTACAGCGGACTCCTCGTGGATGACCAGGGGCAACCGCTGCCCGATCGGACGGTGCGGCTTTCCGTGCAGTCGGCGGTCCGGAAGACGGTCGTCGCCCGGAGGACCGACGAGCGGGGGCGCTTCCGGTTCGAAGGGGCCCCGGCCGGCATCCCGCTGCGGCTGGATCTCGAAGACGAAGGGGAGGATCCCGGGTATTTCCTCCTCGGCGTCGAGCGCCTGTTCGAGCCGGGAGAGGTCCGGGAAGGCGACCGGATCGCGGCCCGTCGGAGAAATTCCTCCGCCTCGGCGGCCGGCGCACCGACGCCACTGCTCGATCAGGTTGACAACATCTGCGAAAACGTCCGTGTGAGCAACATGCACGCCCTGGTCGTCCTGATGGGGGACGATTCGCAGGGCGTGGTCACGGCGACGGGCCGATTGCTGGATGCCGACGAGGTCCGGCCCGTGCTGGGCTTCCTCGCCGTGCGCCTGGAGGCCGATCGGGTCGAGGCCGAGGCCGAGCAGATCGCCGACCTCGGCTGGCCTCGGCCCGATCCGGGGGAGATCGTGCTCGTCGCGCTCGACGGGAACCGGGAGCCGATCGCGGCGAGCCGCATCGACGCGGCCCGGGCCGACGACGCGGTGGCCGTCGGCGAGGAGTTCCTCGCCCGGCACGGGCCGACCCCTCACGACGCCCTGGCCGACCTGGCCGAGGCCCGGCGGTCGGCCGAGGAGACCGGCCGCCGCGTCTGGGTGGTCCTCGGCGGGCCGCGCTGCGGGCCTTGCTTCCGGATGGCCCGATGGATGGACGACCACCGCGACGCCCTGGAGAAGGACTACGTCATCGTCAAGGTGATGAGCGGCCTCGACGCGAACGCCGCCGAGGTGATCGCGGGGTTCCCCGAGTCCCAGGGACAGGGCATCCCCTGGTTCGCGATCACCGAGGCGGACGGCTCGATCCTGGCGACGAGCGAAGGGCCGCTCGGGAATATCGGCTTCCCGGGTTCCCTGGAGGGCACCCGCCACCTCCGCCGGATGCTCAGCAGCACCGCCAGGGCATTGACGGCCGACGAGATCGAGGGGCTCATCGGCCCACTCTCGCCATCCCGATGACGCCCCCCTTGGAACGCACAAACGAAACAACTTTTCTACAAAATAATTCCTTCCAGCTTCAAGAAATTCTCAACAAAGCATCCTTTGAATCGATGGATTGCGTCGAACTCGGTGCATCGCGAACCCGGCCCGCGATGCACCGAGTTGCCGCCGGGGTTTATCGCTTCTTGAGGGTCAGGCCCATCCCCGCCCCATCCATCAGGAGGAACGAGGTGTCGAGGGTCGGGTCGGAGGTGATCGCCTCCAGGTAGCGGGGGTTGGGGGTCGGCCGGCGCATGTTGTGGGCGAGGATCAGGCCGCCGGGGCGGACCCGAGGGAGTAACTCGCGGAGGTAGGCGTCGTAGCCTTCCTTCTCGGCGTCGATGAACAGCAGGTCGATCGGCTCGGTCAGCTTCGGGGCCTCGACGTGGGCGTCTCCCTCGTGGATGGTGATCAGGCCCTCGACCCCGGCCTTGCGGAAGTTCTCGCGGGCGACGGCCAGGCGGTCGGGGTCGATGTCGAAGGTGTGCAGGCGGCCGCCTGTCTTGCGGAGGGCGAGCGCGAACCAGAGGCCCGACTCGCCGGTCGAGGTGCCCAGCTCGACGACGTGCTGGGCGTCGATGGCCTCGGCGAGCTGCCGGAGCAATCGGCCGTCGTCGTCCGAGACGTTGGCGTAGCGCTGGCCTTCGCGGGCCTGGGCGATGGCGTCGAGGATGCGGGCCTCGCCGTCGTCGTTCGGCAGGGTCGAGGCGGTCGGCAGGTCCTGAGGGGTCACGGTTCGGGCCTCGGCTCGGCGTTCGAAGGGACGGAGAAGCAGGGACGGCGGGGCGGCTTGCCCCGCCACCAGGGCGGCCAGCCCGATCGTCGAGGCGATCGTCAGGGTTCGTTGCGTCGTCATGAGGGTCACTCCCGCGAGGGTCGCGAACGCTGCGGAGTCGTCGGCGAGGCGATCCGCAATCGCCTCGCCCCTGGAGGATGAGCGACGATCGGCCAGGCTTCGGCCGATCGATCTGCGGCCGGAGCCGGAGCCGGAGCCGCCCCGGCTCAGCGGCGGGCCTTCAGGGCCTCCTCGATCACGTCGGCCACCCGGTTGCCGAGCAGGTCGGAGCCCTCGTCGGTGAAGTGGACGTTGCCGGGCCGGATGGCGACGCCCTCGAACTTCGGCGCGATGAAGGCGTGCAGGTCGTTGACGGCGATGCCGTGCCGCTCGGCGACCTCGCGGGCGGCCTCGTTGTAGGCCCGGTCGTCGCCGACCCGCCGCATCGGCTCGCCGGGGGGCACGGGGGTGGTCGTGGCGAAGATGACCGTCGCCCCCGTCTGCTCCAGGCGGGTGAAGATGGCGTCGAGGTTCCGCCGGTAGTCGTCGATCGGCACCTGGTGATGGCCCCGGTCCGGGGTCGAGTTCCCGCCGTCGTCGTCGACGAACTTCAGGTCGTGCAGGCCGAAGTTGACGTGGATCACGTCCCACGGCTTCTCGCCGAGCCAGGCGTCGAGCCGCTGGAGGCCCCGGGTCGTCGGGCCGCAGTTCTCCGGCGGCCGGTGGACGTTGGCCACGCCGTCCAGGGCCTCGCGGACGTCGAGGGTGTAGCCGATCGAGATGGAGTCGCCCAGCAGCAGGACCCGGGGCAACCCCGGCTCGTCCTCGACCTGGACATACGCCGGATTCTGAGGCTGGCCCTGGGCCTGGGCCTGTGTCTGGGCCATTCCCGCCAGGGGGGACGAGCCGAGCAGGGTCATCGAGAGGGCGAGGGCTTTCAGCAGGCGCATGGCGGCGACTCCCGGGGTGGCGAAGGCGATGCCCCCGAATCCAGGGGGGCGATCGGCTTATCGTCGCCGTCGGGCGGGCTGTCGTCCAGCCCTTCCTCCTGGGGGCCGGCGGTCGGCCCTTTCGGGGTTACTCGTAATCCTCGGCCGAGAGGGTCTCGCCGCCGGCGCGGGTCATCAGGGCGATGAGGACGTCGGGCCGGACCGTCTCGCGGAGCGAGCTGACGCTGCCGTCGGCCTTGCAGAAGTTGACGACGCCGGGATGGCGGCTCTCCCAGTAGGGGATGCGGCGGCCGGAGACGCTGTTGGGCTTGTTGAAGCGGCGGTCGGCGGCGGTCCGGACGCAGCAGTTGGTGGCGTCGGGCCAGGTGCCGATGAGGCTCTCGCCGATGAGCATGGTCGACGAGGTGCCGTCGCTGATCCCGGAGATGTTGATCCGGGAGTTGCGGAAGGTCAGGCCGTTCTCGTAGTGGAAGCAGTCGGGGTTCGAGACGTCGTTGCAGTCGGTCATGCCGGCGGCCATGTTGCCGCGGTAGTCGGACGGGCCGATCTGGAGGGTGGCGGTCTGGCCGTCGGGGTCGATCTGGGTCACGTCGATCGGCAAGGCCTGGCGGTGGGACGGGCAGACGAAGACCGACACCGCGTTGCGGATCGACGTGCGGTTGTCGAAGGCGTAGGGGGAGACGTCGAAGTTGATGTCGTCGTACAGGTTGCCGGCCTCGAGGAACGCGAAGAGGCCGACCAGGCCGTTCCACATGTAGGGGCTGGCCCCCCTCGGCACGCAGTTCGGGTCGTTCTCCTGGTCGCAGAACCAGCCCGAGGGGAAGCTGCCGAAGGCGTCGTGATAGCCCTGCGCGGCCAGGCCGATCTGCTTCAGGTTGTTCTTGCACTGGGTCCGGCTGGCCGCCTCTCGGGCCGACTGCACCGCCGGCATGATCAGGGCCACCAGGACGCCGATGATCGCGATGACCACCAGCAGCTCGATGAGGGTGAAACCGCGACGCAGTCGAGACGGGCGCACGAGCGTTCGCATGGGACAGGACTCTCGAAAGAGAGGGAGGAAGAGAGAAAGAGCGAGGGCCCGATCGTTCCGGCCCCCTCCTTTTCACGCAATTCTAGGCGACCGAATGCGTGCAATCAATCGAATTGTCGGCGGTCGGCGGTCCATCCCACCATCTCGGCCCCGAGTTCACCATACATCATCCCGGCCTCGGGTCGAACTCTCGAATCCGCGGCCACGCGACCGGGGCCGCGAGGCCAGGCTCGACTTCGAGCCTGGGGCCGTCGGGGGGATCCGCCCGGGCCGGCCCGGGACGATCGAATCGCGACGGTCGACGATCGACGATCGATGCCCCCCGAGGGCCCGGGGTGCCCCGACGATCGATCGCGAAGCCTCGCCGGGCTGGTCTCGCTCGCACGCGGCGGCGGGCCAGCCCGGCGAGGGTTTCGAGGGCAATGCGGTGCGATGCGATGCGATCAGTTCGGCTCGTCGGCCGGGGCCGGCTCGTCGGCCTTCGGTTCGTCGGCCGGGGCCGGTTCCTCGGGCTTCGGCTCCTCGGCGGGAGCGGGTTCCTCGGCCTTCGGTTCGTCGGCCGGGGCGGGTTCCTCGGGCTTCGGCTCCTCGGCGGGGGCAGGCTCTTCGGGCTTCGGTTCTTCGGGCTTGGGTTCGTCGGCCGGGGCCGGTTCGTCGGCCGGGGCCGGTTCCTCGGGCTTCGGCTCCTCGGGCTTCGGCTCCTCGGCGGGGGTCGGCTCGGCCGGGGCGGGCTCGACGGGGGCCGGTTCCTCGGCGGGGGTGGGCTCCTCGGCGGGGGTGGGCTCCTCGGCGGGGGCCGAGGAGGCGCTGCGGGCGGCGTCGAGGTAGGGGCGGAGGGCTTCGGCCCGCTGGTCGAAGAATTCCTTCAGCCCTTCGCTCGGCTGGCGGATGCGGATGTTCGCCTGGGCGGTCAGTCCTTCGGGGGGCTCGGCGTAGCCGGTGAAGTAGGCGGCGAAGGCCTCGGGGTTGACCAGGCCGACCTGGGCCTCGGAGTCGCCCTGGGCGGCGTCGAGGTCGGCCTTGTCGGTGGCCTTGCCGAGGACCAGGACGTCGAGGATCGGCGGCGGGTCGAGGTTGGTCTGGACCAGGCCGGCCTGCTCGGCGGCGACGATCAGCTCGGCGACCGCCTTCAGGGCCGCGTCGCGCTTCTCGGCCACCTCGGGCGGCAATCCGTCGGGGCTGGTCGACGCCGCGGGGGCGGCGGCGGCGGCGGCATCGGTATCGGCCGGCGACTCGGCGGCAGCCTCCTGGGATTCGGGGGTGGCGGCGGCCTCCGACGCGGGCGGGGGCGAGGCCGGTTCCTCATCCTGGGCCATCACCGACCGGACCGCGACCGGGCCGAGCAGCAGCAGGCCCATCGACAACAGGACCGTCAAAGAACGGCGCACGTCTGACTCCTTCTGTCTGGACTGGGATTCCGATTTGGCTCCGCGATCGCATTGCGGCATCCTGCCGAGTTTAACGCCGCCTCCCCTGCCCGACCAGTGGGAGTTGACTCCCCGCGCCGGATCGGGGCCCGCGGGCGATCGCGGGCCGGATCCGGGCGGGGGGCCGATCACCGGCCGGCGCGCGTCGCCCGGTCGCCCGCCTGCTCGTCGATCCGGTCGAGCCAGAGGTGGTTGAGCGGCCCGTGCCCCCGGCCGAGGCCCGGCGCGTGCTCGATCGCGCCGAAGACGAACTTCTTGGCGGCCGAGCAGGCGTCTCGCAGGCCGTGCCCGCGGGCCAGCAGGGCCGAGACGGCCGCGGCCAGGGTGCAGCCCGACCCGTGCGTCGACCGGGTCGGGATCGGGGCGCCGGCGATCGCGAGGGGGGACTCCGATCCCTGGGCGTCGATCAGCAGGTCGAGCGCGCCGCGGATCGCCTGGCCTCCCTTGACCAGGACCGGTCGGCGGTCGACCAGCTCGAAGAGGGACTGGGCGACGCGTCGCAGGTCGTCTTCGGATTCGATCGGGCCGGAGCCGGTGAGCAGGCTCGCCTCGTGCCGGTTCGGGGTGACGAGGTCGGCCAGGGGGATGAGGCGGTCGCGCAGCCGCCTGACGGCCCGGGGGTCGAGCAGCGGGTCGCCGCCGCGGGCGACCATGACGGGGTCGACCACGACGCGAAGCCCAGGGGAGCGGTCGCGGGCGGCCTCGAGGACGTCGGCCACGGCGTCGATGATGGCCTCGGTGCCGAGCATCCCGGTCTTGATGGCGGCGACGGGCAGGTCGTCGAGGACCGACTCGGCCTGCTGGGCGACGAAGGCCGGGTCGATCAGGTCGACGCCCTGCACGCCGGTCGTGTTCTGGGCCGTCAGGGCGGTGATGGCCGCGGCCCCGTAGACGCCGAGCGCGGCGAAGGTCTTCAAGTCGGCCTGGATGCCCGCCCCCCCGCTCGGGTCGCTCCCGGCGATGCTCAGGCAGACGATCTGATCGTGCATGACCATGACCATTGACACCCCAATCGAAGACTTGGACCGCGGCCCGTCCGGCGGGCCCGGCGCCCCTCGCGTCGAGATCCCGGGGAGATCCGGCGGGGGGATCGAGCCGCGACGATCGTAGCCGCTTCGCCGCGCGGCGGCCAGGGGCCGGGCGGGCGTGCGGCGGGCGGCCCCGCCCCCGGGCGTTCGCCCCGCGACATATTCCGATGTCTTCCTGAAATTCTGACCACCCCGCGCGGGGACGATCCACCCGGCCTTGATTCAACATGAACTGTCGTGTTCCCGGGGCAGGCATCAGGCTGTGTCTCATTGCAGCCCAGACTGGTCGGCTGGTGACCAGCGGGGGGGGCGGAGGCCGGGATGGGCCGCCCCTGAGCGGGCCGATCGGGGGAAAACTCGATTTAGATCGGGAATCGGGCGGCGGTCGGCATCGCGTTCGCAGCAACGAATGAGCGATCGCCCCGGTGATCCGGCGAGTGCCGTTGTGCTTCAAGACGAACGCGACGTGGTGCCGCCGGTCCGGGATTACCCTTGGGAAGGAGAACGTCGAACCATGCCTCGTCCCATTCGAGCCGGGGGCCTGTATCCCCTCAGCCTGGCCCTGTGCCTGAGTATGAGTGGAGTCCTCGCCGGTTGTGGCGACCAGGCCGCCGAGGAACCCGTTCCTCTGGGCGGCGGGCCGGGGGTGAACCCGGCCGAACCGGGGCAGACCACCATCCCCGACCTCGATCGCGATCGCGACGCGGGGGCGTCAGACCCCGGCGCCGAGGCCGGGCCTGCCCCGGGAGCGACCGACATCCCGGTTTCCGACGAGCCAGAGGCTCCGGGGACCGGCTCCTGACCCGAGGCGGCGGCGACCGGCCGGGTCGGTCCGGTTCGACCGACCGATCAACCGTCCCGGGGGTTTGCCGCCACATTTGATCACCCCCCGACCGCCCGGCCGACTCGAGCCGGGCGGCCCCGGGGATTCCACGCCCTGGGCCGGGCCGGCACGCTCCGGCCGGGCCCAGGGCATCCGTACGGATCAGGCCAACCCTGCATCCTCTTTCGATTCCCCGCTGAGGAGAACATCTGAATGACATTCCGAACACGACACATAACGACTTGTCTCGCCGCCCTGCTCGCGGCGGCCGCATTTGGCCCGACCGCGTACTCCCAGGCGCAAGAGGGATCGCAGCAGGGCCAAGCATCAAGCAATGTCGACCTGTATTTCCCGACCGGCGAGCAGTCGAGCAGCCTCCTGATGATCCGGGCCCAGGCCCCGGGAGAGGTCCGCGTCGGGCAGCCCTTCGAATACCAGCTGACCGTCCGCAACCTGACCGACAACCTGACGCTCGAAGACGTGCGCATCAACCACGATGAGACGGGTGACGTCTCCATCGAGGGCGCCCAGATGCAACAGCAGCAGGGCGAGCAGGGCGAGCAGGGCCAGCAGGGCCAGGCCCAGGGCAACCAGCGGCAGAACCGCCAGGGCCAGGGCCAGGGC
>NZ_JBFEFH010000050.1:0-19619 GCF_040717455.1 Tautonia sp. JC769 | reverse complement strand
CGAGAACGGGCCGCGTCGTTCGAGCGGCCCGCGTCAAGGTGTGACTCACCAGCGACAAGAGCAATCATACCTCGAGAATCCCGCGGGTCAACACCCTACCGGGATTTCTTTCCGAATCCCCGCCTCGACGGGCGATTCGAGGCCTGGCGGGCCGCGTCGACGCAGCGCCCGGCAGGCCTCAACCCGCGTCCTGCACGATCTTCTCACGAGGGGCCAGCAAGACACGCTCGACCCAGGTGGTGTCGATGCGGCCCTCGGCGAAATCGGGATTGTAGAGGATCCGTTCGTGCAATGAGGCGGTCGTGGTGATCCCCTCGATCCGCAATTCGTCCAGCGCCCGCAGCATCCGAGCGATCGCCTCGGCCCGGGTCGGAGCGTGCACGAGCAGCTTGCCGATCATCGAGTCGTAATTCGGCGGCACGCGGTAGCCGTTGACGATGTGAGAGTCCCACCGCACGCCGATGCCCCCGGGGATCCTCAGGCCGGTGATCAGCCCTGGACTCGGGCGGAAGTTGTGCTCCGGGTCCTCGCAGTTGATCCGGCATTCGATGGCGTGGCCCAACTGCGGCACATCGGCCTGGCTGACCGACAGCGGCTCGCCGTTGGCGATCCGGATTTGTTCCCTGATCAGGTCGATCCCGGTCACCAGCTCGGTCACCGGGTGTTCGACCTGGATTCGGGCATTGACCTCGATGAAATAGAAATTGTAATCCGCGTCGACGAGGAATTCGCAGGTCCCGGCGTTCACGTAGCCGGCCGTCTTGGCCAGGCGGACGGCGGCCTCGCAGATCTTCCGACGCACGCGGCTCGGCAAGGTCGGCGCGGGCGATTCCTCGATCAGCTTCTGGTGCCTGCGCTGCAAGCTGCACTCGCGTTCCCAGCAATGGATCACGTTGCCGTGGGAATCGGCCAGCAGTTGCACCTCGACGTGCCGCGGGCGGTCAATGAATTTTTCGAGGTAGATGCTCGGATTCTTGAACGCGGCGTCGGCCTCGGCGCGGGCCTGGGCGATCGCGGTCCGGAGGGCCGATTCTTCCCGGCACACGCGCATGCCCTTGCCGCCGCCGCCGGCCGCGGCCTTGATCAGCACCGGATAACCGATTTGACGGGCCACGCGCACGGCGTCGTCGTCGCTGTCGACCGGGCCGTCGGAGCCGGGCACGAGGGGGACCTTGGCGGCCTGGGCGGCGGCCTTGGCCTCGGTCTTCAAGCCCATCCGGCGAATGGCCTCGTGCGGGGGCCCGATGAACTCGAAATTGCAGGCGCGACAGACCTCGGCGAAGTGCGGGTTCTCACTCAGGAACCCGTAGCCGGGGTGGATCGCGTCGACGTCGGCGATCTCGGCCGCGGCGATCAGGCGGGGGATGTTCAGATAGCTGTCGGCGGCGGGCGCCTTGCCGATGCAGATGGCGCGATCGGCCAGGTCAAGGTACGGGGCCCCTCGGTCGGCCTCGGAGAAGACGGCCACCGATTCCAGGCCGAGTTCCTTGCAGGCGCGGATGATCCGCAGGGCGATCTCGCCACGATTGGCGACGAGGATACGACGAATCTTCGACGGTTCAGCCATCGGCGAGGGTCCGGGGGATTCCGGGCTCCTCGCGGGGTGGCGCCGGGCGGTGCTCCCGCGAGGGTCTCTTGAGATCCAACCGCCAGGCCCGATCCTAAGGCCCGGGAGCATCGGGGAGCGGAGCGCAGGGGCACGACCAGGCCGGGCTTTGGCTCAGGCCGGTTCGACTCGGAACAAGGGCTGGCCATACTCGACCGGCTGCTTGTCCTGAACCATTATCTCGACGATCCGGCCCGAAACACCGGCCGGGATCTCGGTGAACACTTTCATGGCCTCGATGATGCAGACCGTCGTCTCGGGGCGGACCGTGGCCCCCACCGCCACGAACGGCGGCGACTCCGGCGATCCCGACTGGTAGAAGGTCCCGACCATCGGGCTCTCAATAAACGTCCCCTTGGGTTCGGGAGCGGCGGCAGGAGTCGCCGGCGCGGCGGCCGCCGGCGGCGTGCTCCCCGGCACCGGAGGCGGCGCCGCGGTCGGCGCCGCAGGGGCCGGAGCCTGAGCCAGCGGGGCAAACGCCTGTTCGGTCCGACGACGCAGACGGATCTTCGTCGGGCCCTCGACCAGGTCGATGGCCGATAGGTCGTAGTGATGCATCATCCGGACCAGGCGATGGATCCGGCGGACGTTATCCGGGTCGGGTCGTTCACCCGCCGACCCGGTCGGGGATTCGGCCATTCCTGCGCTCCGATCGCTCTGCTTGGCTCGGCGTCGAGAAGCTTCGGGGATCTGTCTGTCCTCGGACCATCCGGGACGCAGCCCTTCCAGACCAGGCACCCGGAGTGGTCACCTCGAAATCTGAATGCGGTCCAGGTCGCGAGGGAGCCGGGAGAGGCATTCGCAACCGTCGGGCGTCACCAGCACGTCGTCCTCGATCCGGATGCCCCCCCAGTCGGGAAGGTAAATCCCCGGCTCGATGGTCAGCACCATGCCGGGCCGTAGCACCTCGGCCGCGTCTTTCCGAAGCCGCGGGGCCTCGTGAATTTCCAGGCCGATCCCGTGCCCGAGCCCGTGGTCGAAGAAGCGGCCGAAGCCGGCGTCTTGGATGAACAATCGGGCCTGCAGATCGACCTCGCCGGCCGAGATTCCCGGACGAATCGAGGCGATCGCCCGACGCTGGGCCTCCAGGACAATCCCGTAAATCTCCTCGAATCTCGGGCTTACCTTACCGGTGACAACCACCCGCGTCAAGTCGCTCCTGTAGGGCAACGGCCCCAGGCAGGCCCCCCAGTCGATCAGCGTGAAGTCGCTCGAATCGAGCCGGACTCCCGATTCCGGCCGAGCATGCGGCAGGGCCGACCGCAGGCCGGCCGCCACGATCGGCGGGAACGCCGAGCCGGCCGCCCCCAGGCCCCTCAACTCCGCTTCCATCAGATTCGCCAGCGCGGCCTCGTCCCAGTCGCCCGACCAACGCTGCCGGACCCGCTCGAACACCCGCTCGGCCAGGTCGATCGCCCGCCGGATGTCCGCGACCTCCGCGTCATCCTTGACCGCCCTGACCTCCTCGACCACCCCCGCCGTGCTCCGCAGCTCGACCGCCCCGCACCCGCCCCGGATCGTCTCCCAGTCGAGGACCGAGAGCGACGCCGACTCGAACCCGACGCTCCGCCAGCCGATCCCGGCCAGTACCTCGCCCAGTTCCTGCGCCAGCGTCTTGCTCGACGGCCGAATATGGCACTCCTGCCCCGGGCATTCGTCCCGAAGCTGTGTTTCATATCGGAAGTCGGAAACGATCACCAGACGATCGATTCCGAGCACGACCGCCGACGAATCGCCGGTGAATCCGGTCAGATACGAGACGTTCGGCGGGTGCGTCACCAGGAGGCCGTCCAGCGACGCCGCCCGCATCCTCGATCGCACCGCCTCGACGCGGCGGCCATATCTCTCGGACATCGCAGCCCCTCCTCCTCGATCGACCAGGACTCGCCCGACGCGAACCGACGCGAATCAAAAGCGATCACGAGGCCCCGAGGGGGACCTCCAGCACCGCATCGGCCGCCGCGACGACCGCCGGCACGATCGCCTCCAGCATGCGCCTGCCCTTCTCGGCGTCGGCTCGAGACGGATACCCGACCGCCCCCCGCTCGGTGCGTCGGCCGAAATCGACCGCGTGGAACAGGCCTCCGGGGACGAAACCGGGCGACGGGTCATCCCGGATCCGATCGGCCCGCACCAATTCGGGCCGCAAGTGCATCATCATCGACGTCTCGATCTCGCAGGCGTGGCCCATCGAGGTCCTCGGCCCCTCGCAGAGGGCGGCGAGCGGCTCGGCCGCCAGCTCCCAGTAGGCCGCCCCGGTCAGGACCGCCTTCGGATACGCCGCGTCCAGCCGCCGAAGCGCCACATGCAACGGGTCGATGTTCCCCCCGTGGCCGTTCAGCAAGAGCACCCGCGAGAACCCGTCACGCAACAGCGGAGAAACGATCTCAATGAGCATCTGCTCATAGGTCGGCAGGGTCGCCGTCAACGTCCCGCCGAACGGAAGGTGATGCTCGCTGGCCCCGAGCCACTGGACCGGCAGGAGCAAGACCCGGTCCGGCCGCGCGGCCTCCAGGCCGTCGGCGACCGCCCCCACCAGGACCGTATCGGTGATCACCGGCAGGTGGTCGCTGTGCTGCTCGCAGGCGGCGATCGGGGCCACGACGAGCGTCCGATCACGGTCCAGGGCGCGAATCTCGGGGGCGGTCAGGTGGGCAAAACGCATCGCGGGTCGTCCTCAACGATCGACTCAACGGATCGAACACCAACGGCCACCTTCGGCCGTTCGAAAACCATGAACGGACTCGGCTCGGCTCGGCTCGGCTAATGTCACTCCCTGCCCGGGGCGCCCCCCCCTCCGCTCACGCGATGAACACATCATGAATGACGCGCGCCGTCGTGTAGAACATCATCAATCCGGTCGCGTCGACCAGGGTGCTGATCATCGGGGCCGAGACGACCGCCGGGTCGATCTTCGCCAGCCGGGCGAACATCGGCACCATCGAGCCGACGCTGTCGGCCCAGACGCAGATGCCCAGGATCGCCAGCCCGATGACCAGCGCGAAGCTCGGCGGGCTCCCCATAATCAGCCAGGCGAACAGGAACCCGAACGGGCCGACCGACAGGCCGAGGCACAACCCGGTCATCGCCTCGCGGCCCAGGATCCGAAGGAAGTCGCGCTTCGGGTCGATATCCCCCAGCGCCAGCCCCCGGATCACCGTGCCCACCGTCTGACTCCCCGCATTCCCGCCGGTCCCGATCAAAAGCGGGATAAATGCATCGAACTGGATGTCCGGGTACTTGAGCGACACACCGCCGAACGACTGCACCACCACCCCCGTGATCGTGCCCCCCCCGAATAGCAGCAAGAGCCACCCGAACCGCCGACGGACCGCCGAGGAGATCGACTCGTCGTCCGGGTCGTGCTCCGCCTCGGCCGCGTCGTAATTCACGGCACCGAACCGGAGCAAGTCCTCCGACTGCTCCTCCCGCAGGATATCCAATGCGTCGTCGTGCGTCACGATCCCGACGAGCATCTGCGACGCATCCACGATCGGCAGCGCAATCAGGTCGTACTGGGCGATCTTCCGGGCCACTTCCTCGCGGTCCTCGTCCACCTGGGCCCAGACCGGGTTCTCCTGCATCACGTCCTCGACCCGGGCCGTCGGCCGCGCGAGGATCAGCGCCTGCAGCGTGATCGAACCGATCAGCCGCCGCTGATGATCGATCACGTAGCTCGTCAGGATCGTCTCCCGCTCCGGGGCCTCCCGACGCAGCACGTCAATCGCCTCGCGCACCGAGACGAACGGCGGCAGCGTGGCGTAGTCGGTCGTCATCACCGACCCGGCGGTCCCCGGCTCGTACTCGGTCAAGCGGCGGATGTCGTCGCGCTCGGCCTGGGCCATGCGCCGCAGGATCAGCTCGGTCCGGTCGTCGTCGAGCCGGTTCACCAGATGGGCCCGGTCGTCGTGCGGCATGTCGCGCAGCAAGGCCGCCGCATCGTCCAGCGACATCGACTCGATCAGCTCGACCTGCCGATCCGTCTCGAAGTAGCTGACCACCTCGGCCCTTGCCTTCGGCTCCAGCAGGCAGACGACCGCCTTCGACTCGGCGACCTCAAGATCCTCGATCAGCTCCGCCTGCCGGACCGGGGGGTACTCCTCCAGGAACTCGCGCACCGCCTCCGCCTGACCGTCGTGGATCAACTCCCTCAGATCAGGCAGCAGCAGAGCATTCTTCATGGCAATTCCCGGCGAAGCCCCCGACGCGCGACGGGCCGGGCGCCCACGGGCAAACCCCAACCCAACTCATCCACGAACTCAAAATTTCGCATTCCTTGACGACAAGGCCCGGTCCCTCGCGGCCGCTCAACCGATGACGTCCTTGCCCATGATCGGCCGCAGCACCTCGGGCACGTCGATCTTGCCGTCAGCCCGCTGGTAGTTCTCCAGCACGACGATGATCGCCCGACTCAACGCAACGGCCGTACCGTTGAGCGTGTGGACGAACTTCGTCCCTTTCTGGCCGCTCGGCTTGTAGCGGATCCCCAGCCGCCTCGCCTGGTAGTCGGTGCAATCCGACGTGCTGGTCACCTCGCCGTAGTCGTTCCGGCCGGGCATCCAGGCCTCGATGTCGTACTTGCGATAGGCCGGCCCGCCCAGGTCACCCGAGCAGATGTCGAGCACCCGGTACGGGATGCCGAGCGCCGTGAAGATCTCCTCCTCGATCGCCAGCATCTCCTCGTGCAGCGCCCCCGATTGCTCGGGCACCGCATAGGCGAACATCTCCACCTTCGTGAACTGGTGCACGCGATACAGGCCCCGGCTCGCCCGGCCGGCCGCGCCGGCCTCGGTCCGGAAGCAGTGAGAAATGCCGACATACTTGATCGGCAATTCCGCCTCCTCCAGGATCTCCTCGGCGTGCATCCCCCCCAGGGTGATCTCGGCCGTGCCGATCAGGCACAGGTCGGTGCTCTCGACCGAGTAGACCTGCGTCTCCTCCCCCCTCGGGTTAAAACCGATCCCCTCCAGGATGCTCGTCCGCGCCAGGTCGGGCGTGACGATCGGCGTGAACCCGCGCCTGATGAGCGTCTGCAGGGCAAACTGCTGCAGCGCCAGATCGAGCAACACCGCATCATTCTTGAGGAAGTAGAACCCCGAGCCCGACACCTTCGACCCCGCCTCGAAGTCGATCAGGTCCAGTTCCTTGCCCAGCTCCACATGGTCCTTCACCGGGAAGTCGAACGCCTTCGGCGTGCCCACCCTCCGGATCTCCCGGTTCGCCTCCTCGTCCTGACCGATCGGCGCCTCCGGATGCGTCATGTTCGGCACCCGACCGAGCCGCGCCTTGACCTCCTCCTCCAGCGCCCGGAGCGAGTCCTCCCGGTCCGCCACCTGCTGCTTCAGCTGCTTCCCCTCGGCCACGAGCGCCGACCGGGCCTCCGGGTCCTTCTCCTTGCCGGTCGCCTGCGCCACCTCGTTCTGCCGCTTGCGGACCGCCTCGACCTCCCTGAGCAGCTCGCGCCGCTGCGTCTCCAGCGCCACGACCTTCTCCAGGTCTTCGATCACATCCGCCGGCACGCTGCGGTCCACGCAGTTCTGCTTCACGGCATCGACGTTGTTCAGGACGAATTTCAGGTCGAGCATTGGAAATATCCTACGGACTGATTGGCGCTTCGCGTTGTCGGCCGCCAAGTCAAGGGCATTCACTTCTCGTCATGCTTCCACTTCTTCCCAAGTAGAAGCGAGGCGAGAAATATCCTGGCAATCGGTTCTGATTTGATCGTTTTCCAGTCTTGGAACGCCTTCTGAACACGAATCACATGCTTGTTGACATCGCTTACCTTGAGCTGATGATTCAACTTGTAATCCGCGTAATGGCGTTCGACCTGGAGATCTTGAAATGTCTTCGCGACATCCTGAAGTTGCTTCGGAATCTCACCCGACCAAACCTCCTTGATCTCTTTCGGGAGGTTCATCGAGGCGAAAGACCTTGTGGCATCCTTCATTTCCGAGTGGACAAACGCCCGGCCGACGAGGTACCGCAATGGCTCTTCGGAAGCAAGCATCGTCGTCGCTTCATGGACCAGGAGATGGTAAATCGCATAATAAGCCGTTGAGACAATCCTTCGAAGCCTCGCCTGGGTCGGTGGTGAGTCGCTGATCGCTAGGAGTCTCACTGCCTCATCGAGAAGCTCATCATGCAATGCCATGGTTAATCGCCGACCTCGGCAGCTTGCTCGGTCTCGGTCCAGAACCGGATGTGAGGCCAGTAATCAATCCCGTAACTGCGGAGCAAGTGTTCCAATCCTCGACGAAACTCTTCGCATTCATCGAAAAACGAAGGAGATTCTGCTTGTCTGTCGGGCACGATGACCCAAATCCAGAGCGCTTCATCTCCATCGGAATCGATCTCGATTCGATGGCGAACGTCAACGACTTCGAACACCCGGCCCCGAGACCGGAACCCCTGTTTCAGGACCGGCAGCACCCGTTCAAGAACTTTCGCGATTCGGTAACTTTTCTCATCTTCATATTTCTCAAGCTCGATTAATTCCACGATCTCCCGGAATGCGAATTTCGCCTCGCTGAGCTCCTCGTCGGTCGCGGGCCGGGCCTCGTTGTTCGCCCTCGTCGCAACATCGCGGAACCGCTGAACCGCTTCTGCAAGCGACTGCCGTTTTTCGTCCGAAAGCAGCGGAAAATCGTCCGGGTCGAATCCCTCGACCGTCTGCGGAATCAGCCAAAGATCAAGGCTAAATTCCTGAGATGAGGCGCGGGCAGGAACGAGAACACGGTCGGCGGTTTCGAGTTCCCGTTTTGCAAATCTCAAATTCCGCCAGAATCGTTCGATCGCCATCGCTCGCACCTCCTGATGATCGTGCCCAGGTTATTTCATCCCCGCCAGCTCCGCCATCAAGTGCGCCGACGCCTTGATCCCCCGGTGGAAGTCGGCCAGCGAGAACTTCTCGTTCGGGCCGTGCAGGTTGTCGTCGTTCTGACCCCAGCCGAGCAGGAGCGTATCGACCCCCAGGTGCTCCTTGATCAGGCCCACGACCGGGATCGAACCCCCTTCGCGGATCAAAACAGGCTTCGTGCCGAACCCGGCCTCGACCGCCTTCATGGCCGCCTCGACCCCCGGGTTCCCCTTCGCCTCGACCAGGACCGAAGGCGCCCCGTGCATCGCCTTCAGCGTGTAGGTCACCCCCGGCGGGCAGACGGCCTTCAGGTGGGCGTCGATCAGTTCATGAATACGCCCCGGTGTCTGATCGGGCACCAGGCGGAAGCTGAACTTCGCCCCGGCCAGGCGGGGCAAGACCGTCTTCGGCCCGGGGCCGGAGTACCCCCCCCAGATGCCGTTGATGTCGCACGTCGGCCGCGCCCACTTCCGTTCCAATGTCGAGTAGCCGGCCTCGCCGAAAACCTCGGGCACCGTCAGGTCCGCCCGGAACTCCTCCTCCGAAAACGGCAACCGCGCGAACTCGGCCCGCTCCCAGTCTTCCAACGGCCGCACGTCGTCGTAGAAGCCGGGGATGGCGATGCGCCCCTCGGCGTCCTTCAGGCTCGCCAAAATCGTCGCCAAGGCGTTGAGCGGGTTCTGCACGGCGCCGCCGAAGGTCCCCGAGTGCAGGTCGCGGTTCGCCCCCTCGACGACCAGCTCGAAGTACGCCAGGCCCTTCAAGCCGTAGGTGATCGCCGGCATCCCGGGGGCGAACTGGCTCGTGTCCGAGATCACGGCGAAGTCGCACGCCAGGCGGTCGGGCTGCTCGGCCATCAGGGATTCCAGGTTCGCCCCGCCGACCTCCTCTTCCCCCTCGATCACGAACTTCACGTTGATCGGCAGCGCGCCCACCCCCTTGAGCCACCCCTCGGCGGCCTTCAGGTGGGTGAACATCTGCCCCTTGTCGTCGGTCGCCCCCCGGGCGTACAGGTTGCCGTCCTTCTCGGTCGGCTCGAACGGCGGGGTCAGCCACGGCTCGAGCGGCTCGGGCGGCTGCACGTCGTAGTGCCCATACACCAGCAAGGTCGGCTTGCCCGGCGCGTCGAGCTTCTGCCCGAAGACGATCGGGTGGCCCTCCGGGAACTCGATCAGCTCGGCCTCGACCCCCATCTCCTTCAGGTCGTTGAGCACGAACTCGGCCGCCCGCCGGGTGTCGGCGTCGTGATCGGGCTGGGCGCTGACGCTCGGGATCCGGATCAGGTCCTTGAGCTGTCCCTCGAACCGCTTGCCGTGCTCGGCCAGATACGCGTCAACCCGTTCGATGGCCATCGGTCGCGTCCTTCTCTCGCGGTGCTTCAATCGGCCCGGGCGTCGGGACCCGGGCGGCGGGCGTGCGGTCAGTCAGGCTCGAAAGGCGATCGCCGGCCGGGCCCCCGGCTCGTCCCGCGACAACCCGGGGCGTCGAGCGTCGCCATGCGTCCCGGGCGAGCGGCCTGGCCTCGAAACGATCATTGTATCGCCCAGGGCCCCGATTCGCGACGACCCGCCCGGCGAATCGCCCGATCCGCTCCCATCTCCCCAGCCCCGATCACCCTAACCCTGAAACGGGCGCTTCCCGACCGATGGCGCCCTACGGTCCTTCTGGGAAGCCTCGTGCACACTCGGCCATCGAGGTGCGAATGTCCTGTACTTTGTACAAGATCCGCCGACGCGCAATCGGCAGCGAAATCGCCCGAAATTCGACTCAAGTCCAGGGCGAATCGAGCCGAGCGGCCGATGGTCGTGCCCGGCCATTCTCGATTGGCATTCCAGTTGCTTCTGACTCCATCCGCTCGGAGCCGATCCCAAGCCTTGCGGCGGGAACAATCTCCAGGGTTGTTCCTATCGGCCCGACCCCTGGGTCCCCTTCAATGAGATTTCATCGCCGGGTCGGTTTTCGATCGTTCTGCATGGTATATATAGGAGAACGGCAATCGAGCGGTGCCAACGGGAGGGCGGCCGTTCCCGGGGAAGAGGGTCATGCCGACCCTGGTCCTTCGGAAGCGGCGCCGGGCAGGTGCACGGGATGGCTGGTTCGGGGCTCGCCCCCGAAGACTGCCCGGCTGACGCGGTCCGAGGTCGGTCCCGGATCCGTGAAGAATCCGGCTCGCGAGGAGGGGGACCCTACCGATGAGCTTTCTGCAACGATTTATTGAACGCGTGCTGCGAACCAATTCCACTCGCATGCCCCGAACCAGCTTCGACGACCTCAGCCAGGAAGAGCTCGACGCTCACCTGCAGGTCGGACGTTACGGCCAATTCGCGCTGACCGATGCCATCCGGCCCTCCTTCGGCCTGGACATCATCCCCCGCGAGGGCTACCGGCGCGACGTCTATCGCGACCCCGAGAGCGGCAACACCATGCCCGTGCTCGCCGCCTCGGTCTCGTCCGAATCCCTCTTCGACGTCTTCATGGACCTGCTCAGCCCCCTCGGCGAGGAGGTCGACGTCGTCATGGAATCGAGCCACGAGAGCGAGCCCGGCTGCCACGCCGACCTCTACCGCGAGCACATGGACACCGTCATCCTCCAGAGCACCCTCTACGACTACGAGGACCTGCTCCTGCATGACGGCTGCACCGGCATCGCCGCCCTCAACCCCGACGGGCCGATGGAGGTCCAGTTCGACGAGCACAAGCTCCTGTTCGTCTACGCCCACGACCTCGAGCCGTTTGAGGAAATCCTCAAGGATCACGGCCTGAAGCGCGACGACACCATCAAGTTCATCTCCGAGGCCGAGCACCTCCACTCGACCGACGACGTCTACCGCGAGCAGTTCGACGAACTCCGCTACCGACTCGGCATCGACGTCTGATCCCCCTCGCGATCCGACCCTCGACCTCGACTCGACCTCCTCCGCCTTTTCCCTCCTCGGGCGAGACGCCTCCATCCCGGCGTCTCGCCCGTTCGTGTTTGCGGAGACGACGGGGTTTCCAGACGAGTCGGGCGAGGCTCACGGCTCCGGCCGGTCCATCACCAGCGCCAGGCCGTCGAGAATCGCCCCTTGCTGGCAGACCAGGCCGATCACCGTCCGCCCGTCGCCCCCCAGCGTCACCGTCCGGCCCGCTTCGTCCGGGGGGGGGACGCCGATCCACTCCCCCTCGATCCGATCCGACGGGTCGAGCCGGCCGTCCGGAGCGACCCGCAGATACAGAAACCGGATCGCGTTCACGAATCGAATCGTCCGCACCTCCGCCCCGCCCACGGCGTAGCCCTCGGGAGCGATCTCTCGCGTCGTATTGATTGGAGCGCGCTGATCCCTCTCGAACAGCGCGGTCACCCGCCCCAGGCTCTTCTCCCCGTCCCATTCCCCCAGCCTGAAGTCGATCCCCAGCAGCGGCCGGTCGGGGTCGACCGATCGGAACGAGCCTCCCCCCGATCCCCCGGCCATTTCCGTCTCGAAGCCAATCCCCGCAGCGCGGCCCGGTCCCAGCCCCGGAGCCGGAGCCGGAGACGGCCTGACCGCTCCGGGCCCCTCGCCCGGCCCCGGAATCGCCCCCCGTCCCGGAACCGGCCCACCTCCCGGCCCGAACCCTGCAATCCCCCCCACCCCCGGAGGGCCGCCCCCCATCCCCGGGGGGCCGCCGCCTGCTCCCCTCGATGGTACGCCTCGGCGGCCCAGCGTCGCCGCGTCCGGACCTCCCGGGATCGGCCCCATCGCCTCCGACACCGCCGTCGAGGCCGACCCGATCTCCTCCGGACTCGGGCCCCGCGGCATCCGAGACCGCTCCGACCGCATCGCCTCCACCTCGGCCTGCGCCTCGTTCCTCACGATCGGCGACGAGGCGACCACGGGCGGCGGAGGCGGTCGCGAAGGCGAACCCCTCCCCGCGTCTCCCGTCGCCGACGCCAGGCCCGTCTCCGAGCCACCGCCCCCGAACGCGAAGGAATCGAAAAACGCCCGCGCCTTCGCCTCGGAATAGAACGAATCGGGCACCTCGTACGAGAGCATGTACAGCCGCGGCCCCGAGACGAGGAACCGAAAATCGGTCCGTACGCCGTCCTCGTTCGAGGCCGTCTGATACGCGCGGCCCGGCTTCCCGTCGAGCGTCAACGGCCGCTCATTCGTCACCCGGAGCCCGGTCGAGACGATCCGACCGGCCAGTTGCTCCAGGCTCTCCTCCGGCGCATCCCAGGCGATCAGGTCCCCCTGCCCGTCAATCCGCTCGAAGACGGTCACGGCGTAGAGGGTCCGACCACTCCTCCCCTGGTAATCCCTGATGCGCTGCGGCCCCTGCGGCGTGATCGTCGAGGAACGCTCCACCCGAGGAGTCCCCGGCATCAACACCCGGAAATCCCCTTCCTCCGGCTCGAACGGCGTCATCGCCCCCCCGCACCCGCCGACTCCCGCCGCCATCGCCGACACCCCAACCACCACGACCACCCGCCCGAGCCATCGCGTGGACATACCTCGACCTCTCCTCAGTACCCCTCTTCGACTGCCGGCGCTCCACCATCCGCCTACCAAGCATAATTCGCCTGAACCTCAAAATCACGCCTTCATCCGTCCATCACCTCAAGAGCCCCTTCCGACCACTCGAACATCCCATGGAGGAAGGCCACATTGCCCTGCCGATCGGTCGCGGTCAGCATGGCCCCTGACCCCGATTTCACACCATCTCCTCCCCGACCGAGGAACGTTTCGCGATGTCGCGCTCCGCCGAGCTCCCCGCGTTGTGTCGCATCAACCGATTCCTCGCCCGGCATCACCCGGCGACCGAGAATCGCGACGAATCCTGACGATTGGCACGAGATTTGGGCGGAAAGCATTCCTCAAGTGCGGCGAGACGGCCGCGAATTGCCTCTCAGAAGGCGGGAGCAACGCCCCGATTTCGCTTTGGATTCCTTGGAGAGTGTCTATAATTCATCGGATCACACCACGGTCGAGCCGAGACCGAGACGTTGCCCCCCCATCGTGAGACATTGGTCCACAAGCCGTCGGTCGCCTGGTTGGCGTGGGCCGCCATTCCCGCGTTTTCCATGCAGGCATTCTACTACCAGGGAGGACAGCCATGAAATCGCTTCTCAAGAAGTCGATTTTCAGCGCGTTCGCTGCAGCCGGTATCGCAATGATTTTCCCCCCATCCTCGGCCAATGCCCAGCAGGGCTGGTCCGGATACGGTGGAGCTCAGGTGATCGCCCCACCGGCGGCCAACTACACCTACACCTACCCCACTCAGGGCACGGTCTGGCAAGGTTATACGCCGGGCACCGCCTGGAGCGGCCCCGCCTATGCCCCGAGCGGCCCCGTCGTGGCGACCGCCCCGGTCCAGCAGGTGTACGTCCCGGGGGTCGGCTGGACCGGATACGATCCCTCCCCCGCCTGGTCCGGATACACGCCGTCGCAGGCCTGGACGGGCTACACGCCGGGCTACATCTCGGTCGTGCCCCGCTCGGAGAGGCCTCGTTATGATCGCCGCCTGCTCGGCTGGGGCTGGACCGGCGGCGGGACTTACAGCGAGCCGGGCACCGGCCGCTCGACGCCGATGCTCAAGCCCTGGCTCCCCGGCGCCGCGGGAAGCTGAGCCCCACTCGCAAGGCCCCCGATCATCGCCGAGGACCGCGATCGTGTCCTCTCGCTCGGCCAATCTGCTTCGCCGTGACGATGAACGGACGGCGACCCTCCGACCGCAATCCGGCATGAGTTTATCATCCGGTCCGCTCCGGTCCCCGATCGGGCGATCATCGCGGGCAACGGGCTTCCGTCAGCCACGCGAAGCCGGCCGACCCACCCGGCACGCCGATCACTGGAAGGCCGACGTGGCCCTCGGCTGGGGGTCCAGGTCGATCGAGCGGCGGACCTGTCCCATCTCGTCGAAAATCCCGAGGGCCGGCGTGCCATCGGGCCGCACGGCCAGGGCCGCTCGGAGCACGCCCTGGCCGCCATAGAGGTTGATGCCGGCCGACCCGTCCCGACCCGAGTCGAGCGACAGCTGCAGTTCCCCCCCCTCGTCGAACAGCCCGAAGCCCGGCGTACCGTCCGGACGCACGGTCAAGGCGGCCTGCAACGTGCCGTGCTCGTCGTGCAGGTTGACCCCCGGGGCACCGCTGGTCCCCATGTCCAGCGAGAGCCGGACCTGCCCCCGCTCGTCGAACAGCCCGAAGCCCGGCGTGCCGTCCGGACGGATCGCCAGCGCCGCCCTCATGCGGCCCTCGCGGTCCCGGAGCACGAAGTGCTCGGCCTCGACCGTGGTGCCCAGCTCGTCGGCCACCTTCGCCCCGCAGGCGATCAGGACCAGGGCCCCCAGCACCGCCGATCCCCCCGCCCATTGCCATCGGCGGCACTCCCGCTCCATCCGTCGGTTGGCGCGTTCCAGCGCCTCGAGCCGCTGCGCCGTCGCGTCGAGCCCAGGACGTTCTGTCATCGTGATTTCCTCGCAGGGACGTTGCTCGCCTCTCGATTCGGGCATTCATTCAGACCCCGAGGCCCGCTCCGGTACGCGAGCGGCGTGCCACGCATCGCCGCGACGGAGCGATTTGATCGCAACTTACTGCCGATTAGAGACTTGCACTGACGACCCCGCCCCCCGCGTCGACGCATTCACGAAGCACAATGCGCCGATTCGTGCAACCTTGCCCGGGAAATGTGCAGCCCGCCGCGCGACCGGGCCGGGCGAAGCGACCGAGGCCCCCCCTCGTACAGGCGAGGGGCGACGATCCCCCTGTCCCGACGCACCCGTCGGGCGGGGTTGCCTCGCGTCGGGCGATCCCGGAGCAAGGCCGGCTCAGCCTCGTACGGCGCCGCCCCGGCGATCGAGGGAACCCGTCGGACCTTACCCGCGGAGTTTCATCTTGCCTCGCCGCTCGGTTGCGGCCAAAGTATGCCTTCCGGCCGATGGCGCCGGGCTCTCTCTTCCTCCTCGAGCGAGGGACTCTTGCGATGTCGCACCCCACCGAGCTGCCCGCGTTGTATCGCACCGACCGATTCCTCGCCCGGCGCAAGATCCTCACGATCGTCGGCGCCGCCTTCCACCTCTTCGACGAGGACGGCGAGCTGCTCGCCTATTCCCGGCAGAAGGCCTTCAAGCTCAAGGAAGACATCCGCATCTATGCCGACGAGGACCAATCCGTCGAGCTGCTCACCATCCAGGCCGACCGCGTCATCGACTTCAGCGCCGCCTACTCGGTCATCGACGCCACCACCGGCCGCAAGGTCGGCTCCCTCCGCCGCAAGGGCATGGCGTCCTTGATGCGAGACACCTGGGAGATCCTCGACGACGCCGGCCGGGTCCGCGGCCGGATGCTCGAAGACAGCGCCGGCCTGGCCATCCTCCGCCGCCTGGTCGACTTCATGACGATCCTCATCCCCCAGAAATTCCGCGTCGAATTCGACGGCCGCCCGGTCGCCTCCATCGTCCAGCAGTTCAACCCCTTCGTCCACAAGTACACCGTCGAGCTGCTCGACGGCGACTCCGACATCCCCCGCCCCCTGCTCGTCGCCTCCGCCATCCTCCTGCTCGCCATCGAGGGCCGCCAGGGCTGACCATTCCTCTCGATCCCGTCCCGCCCCTCTCCCCCCTTCAGGAGAGCGGCGGGCCGCCTTCCCATTCAGAGCGCCTCCCCTCCCAACCCTCGCCCCCACCCTCGGGTGAGGGTCTGACCGCCGGCCGAGTGAACCGACCCTCGCCCCCCTTTGGGGGGAGAGGGTGGCCGCCAGGCCGGGTGAGGGGGGCTTCGGTCCAACCGCCACGCCTCGCGACTCTCCTCCCTCACTCCAACCTCCTTCCCGCTGCCTACTGCCTACTGCCCCGTCGGACTCTGGAAGGCGCCCCCCCCCCCGATCCGTCATGCACTCGCCTGTTTCGGCGAAGGTGCGGATGACGGCGACGGCGGCTGCAACGCCCCCTTCACCGCCCCGAGCGCGACCATCACCGCCACCGCCGCCACGGCCAGCAACCGCGACCCCGACGAGGTCGACAGCGGCTTCGACGTCTGATCGCGCGGGAACGCCACCGCCCCGACAATCTGATAGATCAAGATCCCCAGGATCGCCCCCATCAGGCCCCCCGCGAGCGATCGCAGCACGATCCCCCGGCCTTCCGGCGTTTTGACAGCGCCCCAGCCCCCCGCGATCCCCACACCGAGCGCCGCGCCGGCACCGGCCCCCATCACGGCGGCGATCGCCCCTTGGATCAAAATCGCCACAATCAAGTCATCCTTGTCCGGATTGTAGAACCGGAAATAGACCGGCATCAGCGCCAGCGTGGCCAGGGCCCCGGCCCCCGCCCCCAGCACCAGGCCGGACAGCCCGGCAATCGCGGCCGATCGGCCCGAACCCCGGACCACGCCCCCCACCACGCCCAGGCCCAGGCCCAGCAACCCTCCCAGCAGCGCGGTCGTCAGCATCGCCTCACGGGTCGTCCCCGACTGCCGGGCCCTCGTGTTCGCCTGGACCTCCTCGATCGACGGGAAGCCCGACGTGGCCATCAACGGCGGCATGAACCGACCATAAATCGCCTCGCCACCCTGCCAGGCACCCACCCCCGCCACCACGGCCACCAGCAGCGCCAACCCCCAGCACCGCCCCGCCGACGGGGCCGGCCGCGCCACCACGACCCCCGGCCCGTCGGCCACGGGCCCCGACGCACCACCGGCCACCTCAGCGGGCGATCCTCCCCCGGGCGTCGTCCCCTCGGACTCGTTCACTGCCATCGGTACCACCTCCATCAGTCGATCGCGCCCGGCGCCGATCAACCGGCGCCGACACAAACCCTCGGGCGGCGTCCGCCCCGATTCACCGACCCCCTCACGCCAACCGGGACCCGGGAACCACGCGGTTCGCTTGCGCGCCCCGCGTCTCCCCGAAGGTCCCGGTCGATCGCCGTGCCGTCGCGCCGAACGCTCGACGCAAGATCAGGCCATCACGTCAGCCGATCCGGCACGTCTCAATACTGATCCGCGCTGATGACCTCACCGCCGGCCCGGGTGCCGAGCGCCCACCAGATGGGCATCGACACCGTGTTCTTCACGAACCGGACGCTGCCGTCGGCCAGGCCCACGTTCACCCCGCCGGGGTGGTTGCTCGTCGCGTTGTAGTAGCCGCTGTGCAGCACCCCGCAGCCGGCGCAGTCCAGGCGGCACGCGTTCCACGGGTAATCATTCGAGTTCGGCGGAATCAAGGTCTGGAAGAGGGACTCTCCCAGGTTGCTCAACCCCCACCGATACCCGCGCTGACCGTTGTTGATCTCGGACACGAAGAACGCGTTGCACGACTGCCAGTCCTGCTGCATCGACGGCAGGTCCAACGCCGCGTTCAACGCATAATAGGCGGCGCTGGGCGAGGCCCCCGAGGGCGCCGGCCCGTCGCGCCACTTCGCCTGCGTCGGCGACCCGGCCGCCGTCGACACCAGGGCCTCGGAGAAGGCCACCGTGTTCGACGTGCCGTCCCGGATGTGCTGGATGCCGTAAGTCTCCCGCTGGGCGAAGATGCCGGTCGATCCCGCGTGGTTCCGCACGCCGGCCGTCGTCCCGACCGACCCGAAATAATTGTTCGTGTTGGCCTCGCCGGTCATGCCGTCCGACGGGCACTCATACGAGTTGACCCGCGTCAGCCAGACCGTCCGGTTCTCGATGTTCCCCCGGCCTTGCCAGAAGTTCCAGTCGAAGTTGATCGCCTCGTACAGGGGCCCCTGCTCCATGTACGGCAGCAGCAACGACAGGGCGCCGAAGGTCCCCCAGTTCGCCTGCACCCCGATGTCGGAGTAGGCCGTCGTCATCCCCATCGGGAACGACCCGATCGCCTGGTGATAGTTGTGCATCGCCAGGCCGATTTGCTTCAGGTTATTGACACACTGCGCGCGTCGGGCCGCTTCCCGGGCGCTCTGCACCGCCGGCAGCAACAGGGCGATTAAGACCCCGATGATGGCGATCACCACCAGCAATTCGATGAGGGTAAAGCCCCGACGATCCGTTCGCGTCATGGCGTAAACTCCTGTAAAGAACAAGCCGAAGACGATGTGACGATCCGAACGCTCGGATCCGGTTCCGGGAGGATTGCCCGTGCCCTCGGCCCTCCGGCGCCCACCTCGCCTCGCCTCGCCTCACCTCGCCGCCGATCTCCTGAGCCAGCATGACGACGCGAGCGCGGGCCGACTTCCGATCCGGAAACGCACCGATCAGCCGCCCCGCAACTCCCCCGTCCGCCCCGCTCAGGTCCAATCCGGCTCAGCTCAGCATCAACTCGGCGCGCAGCCAGAGCGCACGGCCACCGATGCCGCCCGGAAACGCCCCGCGGCGGCCACCGTGGCAATGACCGATGACCTCAGGTCTTGATCCGACTGGGGACGACCCCACGTCGATCCAGGCCCGCCGCCAACCCCCCGCTGCGACACGACCTCGCAACCGGGCGGGCGGCAAGAATCAACGCAGACCCCGACGAGACAACCGGTTACGGCTGCGGCTGCGGCTGCGGTCCGCCCGGGTTCTCGTAGTAGCCTCGCATCGAGTCGGTCAGGGCCTTCTCCTTCTCCTCATCGACCTCGATCATCGTCCCATCGTTCGACGAACCGCATCCTGCGGCCGCAAGCGCGACGCATCCCAACAGGATCGTTCGCATCACGTATCGAAGCGCTCGATCAATCATAAGCCGATTGCCCCTCCGCATCCCACCCGGCTGTTTCGTCGATGGTCGAGAAACGCTTTGGAAAACCCCAGACGGGGTCGGGAATCCGCGTGGGATATCGAGACATTGGAATAAACCCCGTCGAGGATTCTGCATCAGGACAAGGAGGCAACACAAGCAGAAAATCAAAAAATCATCGAAAAAGATAACCCAGCCTCACCCATCAATGGCGTGATGATCATCCCCGCGCTGTGCCTCATAACATATTCATGCGTCCGCAGCGACTCCCGCCCCGCCACCCTCGACCGCCCGGCCCCCTCCCCTCGGTTCGAGGCACCACCGCGAGCGTGATCGGGCCTTTGTGAGCGCGATTCCCAAGAAAAAGTGACTGCACCTATCCCGATTCCACGATCTTATCGATGACGGTCTTCCCCGCGCGACGCGCCCCGAGACGTCCTCAGAGGCCGCCCCTCCGATCGTGCGGGTCGAGCATCGCGGGTGCGGATCAACCGGTCCCCGCCGGCTCGAACCACCT